>JBDKTK010000276.1:0-8644 GCA_039680225.1 Syntrophaceae bacterium | reverse complement strand
TGATATGGAAGTCGACCAGGCTGTTATGTAAATGATCGCTCGTTGAGCTTGCGCGTCAGTTATGGAGCCGGGTATGGAGCCGGGCGGGTCTGAGGAGTTCCGCTGCAGGTTTCCGGTAAAAGAGATTTTAAGTACAGATGAGGGTAACATGTGCATCGGTTTTCCGGGGAAAATCATCTCCATAGATGAAGACAATTTCGCGAAAATTGAAATCGGCGGCACAATGAGGGAAGTGTCGCTCGATATAGTCGACGAGCCGGTCGGCCTCGGCGATTACGTGATCTGCCATGCCGGATATGCGATCCACAGGATCGACCAGGAACTCGCCCATGAGAAGCTGCAGGTCCTCAACGAGTTGATTGACAATGACATTTATTGACGAGTACAGGGACCCCGCGCTCATCAGGGGACTGCTGGCGGCCGTGGCCAGAGAGGCGGCCGGCATCGGCAGGAGCGTCACCCTGATGGAGGTCTGCGGGAGCCACACGTATGCCATCGGCCGCTACGGGCTCAAGAAGCTCCTCCCGGAAAATATCAGGCTGGTTTCGGGTCCCGGCTGCCCCGTTTGCGTGACTTCCGTTGCCGACGTGGACAGGGCGCTTTACCTGGCTTCCCGGCCGGGTGTTACATTCTCGACCTTCGGCGATATGATGCGCGTCCCCGGAAGCGGCGGCCGGAGCCTGCAGAAGCTGCGGGCCGAAGGCGCGGACATCCGCATCATCTCATCGGCGATGCAGGCCGCGGATTTCGCCCTGCAAGTGCCGGAAAGGGGCATTGTCCTGATGGGGATCGGCTTTGAAACGACCGCCCCGACGGTGGCCTCGGCCGTCCTGGGCTGGCAGAAGAAAAATTTGAAAAACGTTTGCCTGTATTCCGTGCACAAGCTCGTCCCGCCTGCCCTCAAGGCGCTTGTAGATGATGCGGGACTCAGGCCGGAACTAAAAATAGACGGTTTCATCTGTCCCGGCCACGTGAGCACGATAACCGGGACCGCGGCGTACTCCGTGATAACCGAAGCGGGCCGGGCGGCGGCGATCACCGGATTCGAGCCGTCGGACATACTCCAGGGCATCCTGATGATTTTGAAGCAGATCGCGGAGGGCCGTCCCGGGGTGGAGATCCAGTACAGCCGCGGTGTCTCCGGGAACGGGAACCCCCGGGCCCGGCAGGTCATGGATTCGGTGTTCCGGACGGCGGACGCCGAATGGCGCGGCCTGGGCATGATCCCGGGCAGCGGTCTTGCTTTGCGCGACGAGTATGCGGTCTTTGATGCCGGGGCCCGGTTCGAAATCCCGCCGCTCAAATCAACTGAGCCGCCGGGCTGCCGCTGCGGAGATATATTGCGCGGCATCCGGGAACCTGCGGGATGCCCGCTTTTCAAGAAGGCATGCACGCCGGCGAGCCCGGTGGGTCCCTGCATGGTCTCCTCCGAGGGGACCTGCGCGGCGCATTTCAAGTACGGAGAGTAAGACTTTATAAGTAAAAAAATAGATTCTTCGAAGGATCCGTTTTTTGATTCTTTGATCCAGGAGGAAATTGCACATTGACCACAGTTAAGGTGATTAAGAACGTCCTCGACGCCAATGACCGGATTGCCGCCGAAAACAGGGAGCTTTTCGACCGGCACGGGATTTATGTCATAAACCTGATGAGTTCCCCGGGGGCGGGGAAGACTTCGCTCGTGGAAAACACGATCCGGCATTTTCAGAAGAAATACAGGATCGCCGTGATCGAGGGCGACATCCAGGACACGTACGATGCGGACAGGGTCGCGGCGCTCGGGACGCCGGTTGTCCAGATCAACACGGGCGGCGGCTGCCATATCGACGCCAACATGGTGCGCGAGGCCCTGCCGTCTTTCAACCTGGACCAGTTCGACCTTATCATAGCGGAGAATGTAGGCAACCTGGTGTGCCCCGCCGAATTCAAACTCGGCGAAAACGCGAAGACAATGATCCTGAGCGTCCCCGAGGGGGCCGACAAGCCGTCCAAGTACCCGCTCATGTTCCAGGAATCCGCGGTGCTGGTGATAAATAAAACAGACCTCCTGCCGTACGTGGATTTCGATATGGCCAAGGCGAAAAGGGACGCCCTCACGCTCAACCCGGGGATAAGCATATTCGCGGTGTCATGCAAAAACATGGAAGGTCTGCAAGACTGGTATGACTGGCTCGACGGCGAAATCAAGGCCTTTAAACAGCGCCGGGCTTAAAATTGAGAGGCGGCGCCTTCTCTATTCCGGCATAGTCCAGGGCGTCGGTTTCCGGCCGTTTATCTACAGGACCGCAAAAGAGCACGGATTAGCGGGATTTGTCCTCAACAGGCCCGAAGGCGTTACCGTCGAAATAGAAGGCCCTGCCGTTCGGATAGATGAATTCCTCGAGACAGTGCGGGACTGCGCGCCGCCCCTGGCCGAGATCTCCGGGCTGGCCCAATCCTCCCTGCCCGTCGAAGGCGGCCGCGATTTCAGGATCATCGAAAGCGAAAACGAGGGGCGGGGAGAGGTCCACATTTCTCCCGACATCGCCACCTGCCCCGAATGCCTTTCCGAGCTTTTCAATCCGGCCGACCGGCGGTACCGTTACCCTTTTATCAACTGCACGAACTGCGGGCCGCGGCTGACCATTATTTCCGGGATTCCGTATGATCGCGTCAATACATCAATGTCGGCCTTTCCCCTTTGCGACGACTGCTTAAGGGAATATAGAGACCCTGCCGACCGCCGCTTCCACGCCGAACCCAATGCCTGCCCGGCTTGCGGGCCGTCGTTGAGTCTCCTTGACGCGAGCGGCAGGCCCGCCGCTCCACCATCCGGGCCTCAATCCGGGACAGATGTTGCGGGCGCCGCGTGCGCCGTCCTCGAAGACGGGAAGGTCCTTGCGGTTAAGGGCATCGGCGGTTTCCACCTGGCCGTGAACGCCAGGGACAGCGAGGCCGTGAAAAGACTCAGGTCGCGCAAATTCCGGGAGGAGAAGCCCTTGGCGCTGATGGCCAGGGACATCGGGGAAGCATCCCGCATTGCGGAACTCGGCCCCGGGGAAATCGAATTGCTCCTCTCGCCCCGGAGGCCCATCGTGCTGGCGAGAAAGCGGCACGGTGCGGGTATCGCCCCGGAAGCCGCCCCCGGGATGCCCAACCTGGGCATAATGCTGCCGTACAGCCCTTTGCATCATTTGCTCCTGGAAAAATTGCCCTGCCTTGTGATGACCAGCGGCAACCAGGTCGATGAGCCGATCTGCATCGGCAACGGCGAGGCGCTCAGGAGGCTTTCCGGGATCGCGGATTTCTTCCTGGTCCACGACCGGGAGGTCCTGGTCCGCTGCGACGACTCCATTGCGGCCCATGCGGCCGGGGCCGGCCGGATGCTCCGGCGCTCGCGGGGTTTTGCGCCGCGTCCCGTTTTCCTTGAAGAAAATTATCCGGAAGTGCTCGCCACGGGCCCGCAGCTCAAGGCAACCGCCTGTATCCTGAAAGGGAACGCGGCGTTCCTGAGCCCCCATATCGGGGACCTCGAAACTCCCCAGGCGCAGGATTTCCTCGTGGAGAGCTGCGGGCTGCTCAAGAGGATCGCGCAGTGCGACCCGGGGATCATTGCCTGCGACCTTCACCCGGGTTATTTCAGCACGCGTTATGCCGCAAGCCTCGGCAAAAAACTGGCGCGCGTTCAGCACCATCATGCCCATATAGCGGCCTGCCTCGCGGAGTTCGGGATCACCGGAAAAGTGATAGGGCTGGCCATGGACGGCACCGGCTTCGGCCCGGACGGCACCGCCTGGGGCGGCGAACTGCTGATTGCGGATTTAGTGTCTTTCAACCGGGCAGGCCATTTCAAGACATTTGCACTCCCCGGCTCGGAAAAGGCAATCAGGGAGCCGTGGCGAATCGCGGCCGGCCTTCTGAAGGAGGCGTATGGCGGCGAATGGAAAGAGATCGCGGCAAGACTGGAACTTATTCCGCCGGGAGTTCCGCTTGCCGGATTCGAACAGGCATTGGAAAAAAAGATAAATTCCCCGCTGACTTCCAGCCTCGGGAGGATTTTCGACGGGGTTGCAGCCCTGCTCTCCGGGAAAAGGACCGTGAGTTTTGAGGGTCAGGCGGCGATGGAGCTTGAAGGATTTGCCGATCCACACAGCGGCCTGGAGCTTGCCTTCGGTATTCGTAATGAGGAAATGCTGCTGATCGATCCCGCTCCGCTCGTCAGGGCGGCCGTGCAGTATATCCTGCGGGGGGAGGAAAAGGGCGGCATCGCGGCGGCTTTCCACAGCGCTGTGGTTGCCGCGCTGGTTGAGGCTGCGCGCCTGCTGCGGGACAAAACCGGGTTGAACCGGGCGGTGCTGAGCGGCGGCTGCTTTCAGAACAGGCTGCTCATCGAGGGATGCATCTCTTCAATGGAGGCCGCCGGGTTTGAAGTTTTCTCGCATAGCGCCCTGCCGTGCAATGACGGCTCCATTTCACTGGGCCAGGCGGTGATCGCGGGGGAGAGGGAGAAGAGGGGCCTCCTTTGAGGGTTTCAGATTTCAAATTTAAAATTTCAGATTAAAGGTACTGATATGACAAAAGAAAAAATTCTCCTGGAGCACGGGGCGGGCGGCCTGCTCTCCAATGAGCTGGTGCGCAACCTTTTTCTGCCCGCTTTCCACAACCCTTTCCTGCAGCAGCTCACCGACAGCGCCGTGCTGGAGCTCGGAGATAAAAAGATCTGTTTTACGACGGACTCTTACGTTGTGAGCCCGATTTTTTTCCCGGGGGGCGACATCGGATCCCTGGCCGTCCACGGCACGGTCAACGACCTGGCGGTCTGCGGGGGGAAGCCCCTGTGCATGAGCGCCGGTTTCATCCTGGAAGAGGGCTTCCCGGTTGGCGACCTCGCGAAAATAATAGAATCAATGGCTGTTGCGGCCCGCAAGGCGGGAGTGCAGATCGTGACGGGGGACACCAAGGTGGTGCCGAAAGGGGCCGCAGACGGCATGTTCATAAACACCTCCGGGATCGGCCTTGTCGAATACCCGCACCGGATCGCACCGGGATCAATCGCTCCCGGTGATGTGATAATCGTGAACGGCAGCATCGGCGACCATGGCGCCGCCATAATGGGCAGCAGGGAGGACCTGCAGCTCGATGCCGGGATTGTTTCGGACAGCGCGCCGCTGAATGGATTGATTGCGGAAATCCTGGAATCGGGCAGCCGCGTGCATTGCATGAGGGATGCCACCCGGGGCGGCCTGGGGGCCGTCCTGGTGGAACTGGCCGGGCAGTCCGGGGCGGAGCTGGAGGTGCGGGAGAGCGACATCCCCGTTAAGGAAAGCGTGCGCGGGCTTTGCGAGATCCTGGGCATCGATCCCCTGTTCCTGGCGAACGAGGGCAAGCTGGCCTTGTTCTGTCCCGGACCGGATGCGCCAGAAGTGCTGGAAATAATGAGAAAACACGAACTCGGCCGGGATGCCGCCGTTATCGGCAAAGCAGGGGCCGCAACGCCCGGGAAATCCGGCAGGGCGCTGTTGCGCACGGTCGCGGGCGGCATGCGCGTTATGGACCTGCCTTCGGGGGAATTGGTCCCGCGAATCTGTTGATACGTAAGGGTCTGCGCGTATGCGGATTTTTATGGACGGCAAAAATGTTTTGACGAAAACGCATTCTTATGGCACTATCCGCCGACATATGTAATAATCTGTGATACAGAAGAAACAGAAGAAAGAGGAAAAAAGGAAGATTATGTCGGAAATTGTAAGATTCGGGGTATCTTTGGAAGAAAAGTTGCTGGAAAGGTTTGACCGCCTTATCCGGAAAAAAAACTACACCAACCGTTCGGAAGCCCTCCGCGACCTTATCAGGCAGGAACTGATAAAGAAGGAATGGGACGAGGGCGGCGAAGTCGCGGGAGCAATCACCTTTGTCTACAACCACCACAAGCGGGAACTTCTCAACAAGATCACGGATATTCAGCATGATTCCCAGAAGGTGATAATTTCAACCCAGCACATCCACCTCGACCATGACAACTGCCTGGAGATAGTTGCCGTCAGGGGCAAGTCCAAGGATGTGCAGAAACTGACAGATCAGATTAAGGCAATAAAGGGCGTAAAACATTGCGCGCTGAGCATCACCGGCATGGGGCGCAGCACCGGGTGAAAAACCCGGCCGCCGGGTGATTTTTTTGGCCCCGCCGGTGTTACGAATCTGAAAATAATATTATTTAGCCGAATTGTAGCACTTTCCTGAAATTAATATTATTGATCCTGTTTCAAGCGGAGTTTCCACATGCATATCCCAGACGGTTTTTTGTCCGCATCAGTTTCGGCAGCAACATGGGCGGCTGCGGCCGGGGGCGTCGGCTTCAGCCTCAATAAAGCGGCCCGGACCATGAAAGACAGGACGATCCCCCTGATGGGGATAACTGCCGCGTTCCTCTTTTCGGCCCAGATGGTCAATTTCCCCATAGGCGGGGGCACCTCCGGGCACCTGTTGGGAGGCGCCCTGGCCGCCATACTCCTGGGGCCTTTCGCCGGGACCGTCACTCTCGCCTGCGTTCTTGTTTTCCAGTGCCTTCTTTTCCAGGACGGCGGACTGACTGCCCTCGGGGCCAATATCTTCAACATGGCCCTGGGAGGGACACTGGGCGGTTATTGCGTGTTCAGGGCCGCCGGGCTGCTGTTCCGGGGAGAAAAGGGGACATTGATCGCGGCGGCAATCGCCTCCTGGTTTTCGGTTGTGCTTGCCTCGGCGCTTTGCGCCCTGGAACTTGCCGTTTCAGGCATCTCTCCCATCGGGATAGTCCTTCCGGCCATGGCCGGCATCCACAGCATAATCGGGATTGGCGAGGCTGCCATATCAGTTGCAGTCCTCTCGTTCGTTATGAAGGCAAGGCCGGATCTGGTTTACCTGCAGCAGGTCCGGACCGGGGAGGGGCGGTCATGAAAAGAAAGGATATTTCAGCCGGACTTTTCCTGATTATTTTCATAGCGGCCGTTCTCGTTCCTTTTGCATCGCAAATGCCGGACGGCCTGGAAAAGGTTGCAGCAGACCAGGGCTTTTCATCGAAAGAAAGCGAAAACCCTGCAGTTGCCGCGCCTTTCGCCGATTACCGGGTCCCGGGGATCGGCAGTGATAAAATATCGGCCGTCCTCTCGGGAATAATCGGCGCCCTGGCAATGTTCTGCACAGGCTGGGGGATCGCGGCTTTGCTGAGAAGGCGGAAAACCCGATGAGACACTCCTTCCTGGACGAGCATAGCAATATTGACAGCCCTTTGAGCCGGATCGACCCCCGGGCGAAGGTCGTCGGCTTTCTCGGGCTGGTCGCCTGCATTGCCCTGGCCGGCCGGCAGTCTTTCCCGGCATATTTCCTTTATGGAATACTCGTCGGTTTGCTTGCTGCCGTATCCCGCATCCCGGCCGGGCACATGCTGAAGCGCTCCCTCGTTATAACGCCCTTCATTCTGATGACGGCTGCTTTTATCCCTTTCCAGGGAAACGACGTATTATACAGCTTCGGTCCGGCATCCGTCTCCCGCACCGGGCTTATCTTGTTTTCCGGCCTGGCGGTAAAGTCCTTTTTATCGGTCATGTCCATAATCATCCTGACTGCGGGAACGCCTTTCACCTCGCTGCTCAAGGCCCTGCAGGACCTGAGGGTCCCTGCAATTGTGATAATGGTATTGTCTTTCATGTACCGCTATATCTTCATAATTGAAGATGAATTCATGAAAATGAAACAGGCAAGGGAATCGAGAATAGCCGGCGATTCAGGCCGGCTCTGTTTCAAGTCCCTGGCCAACATGATCGGCGTCCTGTTTATCAGGGCCTACGAACGCTCCGAAGCCGTTTACATGGCAATGTGCTCGCGGGGATTCAAAGGCGAGATGATAAGCAATTGCGGCGGTCTCCGGCTGCACGGCCGCGACCTTGCATTCCTGGCCATCCTTGCCCTGTCGCTCACCGGCATTCAATGGGTCAACTTCAATGGGTGAGAAGACTCGCGATGGGGCTGATGAAAATGCTGTTGTGAAAGCCATAGAAATAAGCGGCCTGCATTTCGCATACCCGGACGGGACGGCCGCGCTGCGCGGAGTCGACCTGGAGGTGTCCGCCGGCGAATCCATCGGGCTTATCGGCTGCAACGGGGCGGGAAAATCCACCCTGCTCCTTCACCTCAACGGCATATTGAAAGGCAGCGCTCCGGTGAAAATCCTGGGAGACGAAATATCCGGGAAATCGCTTTCCCGCGTCCGCGCCAGGGTGGGCATGATCTTCCAGGACCCGGACAACCAGCTTTTCATGCCCACCGTGGCCGACGACGTCGGCTTCGGGCCCGTCAACATGGGTATGCCCAGGGAGGAGGTGGACCGGGCGGTCGCCCGCGCCCTGGCCCAGGTCGATCTGCTTGGGTTCGAAGAGCGCTCCCCGCATCACATGAGCATCGGGGAGAAAAAAAGGGCCTCAATCGCCACCGTCCTTTCAATGAGGCCGGAAATCCTCGCCCTCGACGAGCCCAGCAGCAACCTCGACCCCCGGCACCGCCGCGATCTGATCAACCTGCTCAACTCGCTCGAGCTGACAAAAATAATATCAACCCACGACATCGGTTTTGTGCGGGACACCTGTGACCGTGTAGCGGTTATGGACAGAGGCAGGATCACGGCGATCGG
>JBDKTK010000275.1:0-9504 GCA_039680225.1 Syntrophaceae bacterium | reverse complement strand
CCCGCAGGCTCGGGATGTCGCCGAGGACGAGCGCGCAGCCGGCGAGTCCCGCCTCGAGCGCCGTCAGCCCGAACGGCTCTTATTTTGCCGGCAGCACATATATGGACGCGCGCGAATACCAGGCGCTCAGGGCCCGCCTCGACATGCGCCCCAGGTAGTTGACCGGCCCCCCAGTGCCGTGCGGGTCCCCGGCGGAGAATACCGGCCAGGGAAGGCTGCCGGCTATGGACGCCAGCGCCTTGAGGTTCTTGGCGTCATCCCGGAGGCGCCCCGCCGTCAGGATGAATTCCCGCTTCAATCCCGGCCAGAAGCGGGAAGTGTCGATCCCGTTATGGATCGAACACGATCGGGGGAAAGGGCCGTAGTGCTTTTCCAGGCACGTGAGCATGGCCGCGGACGGGGCCGCAACGACGTCGGCCGCCTGCAGCCCTGCCTGCACCCTGGCGGCGTAATATTTCCAGGCCCTCGGAACCTTCCCGCCGCGGACCGCCTCCCACCAGGACAGCACGCAGGAATGCCCGGCTACAACAACGGGCGGCTTCCCCTCCCACGGCAGGTCCCCGTGGGCGAAGTTATTGAGGTGGATGATGTCCGGACGGGCCTGCTTCTGGATGTCGAGGAGCCACCGCCCTGCCGACTCCACGTCATCCCAGGGGTCGTCCATCCATTCGAGCTTGTAGCGGCTTTCGATTATTTCGGTGCCGGGCAGGTCGCCGATATCGGTCCGCTTATGCCGGTCCAGTTCGCCGCCCATGACGGCCAGGATGACGGAAACGCCTTTGCGGTTGAGGGCGCGCGCCAGTTCCACCGCGTAAGAAAAAACTCCGCCGACGGAATCCGCCGTCATTAAGACCCTGATCGTGTCCGGTTCAGTGCGCATCCGCCCCCCTCCTTTCCAGATCGGGAAGTGAAAACGGCTTGGAGTCCTGGATATCGCTGAAGACGCTGTTTTCCTCCAGGTAATGGCTGTGGGCCCTTTCCCAGGCGGAATCGTCCGGCTCGCCCCAGAGGCGGCGGTATTCCGCGGAGCCGGGGTAGGGGAAAAGCGGGACGGGTTCGTTCGCCCAGACGCCGCGGCCGATGAGCCGCTCGCGCCACTCGGCGACTTCCGCAGCCCGGTCAAGGGGGCATCCCAGCAAGGTGGCCTGGACGAACGGCACGTGCTGTTTTGCCTCGCAGAGGAGGTTTTCCAGGGCGGCCGAATTCACCGCCGATTTCTTGTTGAACCGGCTCCGCCCCTCTTCGGTGATGCTTTCAACGCCCGCTTCGATGGAGACGCATCCGGCGCGGCCGAGGGCCGCCATGTCCCGTTCGGACCACAGGTCGATGCGTGTCTGGATGCCGAATGAAATCTTCCGGGCGGCGAGGGCGCGGATGACTTCCGGATGGGGGAAGAAGATCTCATCGATAAAATAAAAATACCGGGCCCCCTGGGCAATGAGATAATCCAGCTCTTTGAGGAAGACGGCCAGGCGGCGCCTCCGGTAAGCGCCGCGGAAATTTTCCCGCGCGCAGAAGGAGCAGGAAAAGGGGCAGCCGCGCGAGCTCTCGATTTCCGCGCCGGGTGCGTCGGGCGAATCATGGAACCGGTGGTGGTTGTGGGAATGGTTCAGGACATAAGGGTCCGGCCATTTGATCGCGGGCAGGCAGCCCAGGTCGGTCTCGTGCGGCAGGCCGGTTTTCTTTGGCTCGCCCTGCCTGTAAACACACGCCAGGTCCGTCCAGGAATTCCGGGGCATTTCCGCCAGGGCCGGCAGGACGCCCTCGAATTCCCCCCTGATCAGGTAATCCGCTCCGGTCTTCTTGAGCGTCGAATGGGGCGTGCTGGACCCGTGCGGCCCCACAACTATCAGGATACTGCCGCTGTCCCTGAGCAGGTCGAGCATTGCGAGGGGAACGCGCAGCTCCGGGGGAGGGCACCTCCAGAAAAGATATGTGGGCGCCGTCGGGATTACAATGATATGGGGTTTGAACAGGGCGATTTTCTTCAGCAGTTCCCCGGAGGACAGTCCTTCGAGGCGGCAGTCGATAATGAGCGCCTCGTGGCCGGAGCGCTCCAGCAGCGCCCTGGCGTAGCCGAATTCAATGGGGAGATGGGGCTCCCGGCAGCCGAAATATATGCTGCCCTCGAAATCCCATCCGGGGTTCACAAGGGCGGCCCTCATTGAACGGCCCTGTTCCTGCTCAGGAAAAAGGGGCCCGGCCTGCATTCGGAAAGCCACCTGTAAAGGGCGGTTATGCCTTCCCGCGGGCCGACCTTCGGCCGCCAACCTGTTGCATCCCTGAATTTGCCGAAATCGGTCACATAATATTTCTGGTCGCCCGGCCGCCATTCGCCCGAGAGGAGATGTGGCGTTTTCCCGTGGATGTCCCGGATCAGCTCAAGCAGCTCGATCAGGCTGATGCTGTTTTTGGGGCCGCCCCCGATATTGAAAGCTTCGCCCGAAATCCTGTCCATGTGGCTGTATGCGAGCAGGAAGGCGTCGAGGAGATCGTCGATGAACAGGACGTCCCTTACCTGCATGCCGTCGCCGTAAATGGTGAGCGGCCTGTCGTGAATGGCGCGGGCCAGGAAATGGGCTATCCAGCCCTGGTCCTCGGTCCCGAACTGATGCGGGCCGTAGATGCAGCTCATGCGGAATACGACGGCCTTGATCCCGTAAATGCCGGAATAATCCAGGATGTACTGGTCGGCCGCCCCCTTTGAGCAGCCGTAGGGGCCCTGGAATTTCAGGGGCCTGTCTTCCGCGACGCCGCCGGACAGGATGGACCCTTCCTGCGGCTCGTATCTTGTGCCGTTGCTTCGCAGCCCTATTTCCTTGAGCCCGCCGTACACCTTGTTGGTGGAAGTGAAGATGAGGGGCGGCGGGCCTTCCAGGGAACGCAGGATTTCCAGCAGGTTCAGGGTGCCGTGGAGATTGGTTTGAAAATCGCGGACCGGGTCGGCGACGCTTGTCGTCAGCGCGACCTGGGCGGCGAAATGAAAAATCATCCGCGAAGCAGCCGCCGCCCTGCGCAACTGGTGCTGGTCGCGGATATCGGCGATTTCCACCCGGACCCTGTCCTCCCCGTGGCGCTCCAGGAGCCAGTAAAGGTTTTGCTCCACGCCCGGACGCGAGATATTGTCGTAGACGAGGACGCTCTGGCCGGAAGACAGGAGGCGGTCTGCGAGGTTGGTCCCGATGAAACCCGCGCCGCCTGTGATCATGACTGGTTTCGGACCGCGCGCTCTCATATATCCGCTGTCTCTTGGTTCGATGAAAGGCTCATACGGTCAGCCTCCGTGCCGCGAGCTCCGCGGCGGCCGCCATGACGCGGTCTTCCGGCTTCTGTTTCTCCAGCCACGCCGCAAGCTCCTTGAGTCCGCTGTCGATGTTGACCCGGGGCTCGTAATTGAGGAATTTCCCGGCAAAGCTGATATCGGCAAAGCAGTGGCGGATATCGCCGACCCGGTATTTCTTCGTGATGGCCGGGCGCAGGCCGTTGCGGCCCAGGAGCTTTATCATCCTTTCGGCAATGGACAGCACCGTGTGGCACTTGCCGCTGCCGATGTTCACGGCGGCGCTTTCGTCCCCGCCGGCTTCCACAGACAAGCGGATGGCCCGGGCCGCGTCGTAGACGCTGACGAAATCCCGTTTCTGCAGCCCGTCTTCAAAGATCAGCGGGGAGTTGCCGTTGAGGATGCGCGCCGCAAAGATGGCGAGCACGCCGGTGTACGGGTTTGAGAGGGCCTGGCGCGTGCCGAAACAGTTGAAGAACCGCAGGGCGATGACCGGTATATTGTAAGCCTTTCCGAATATCAGGCACATCTTTTCCTGGTGGTACTTGGAAAGGGCATAGATCGAGGCCAGCGACGGGGCCTTGTGCTCGGGAGTGGGCACGGGCCTGAGCCGTTCCCCTTCGGGGCCGCGCAGCTCCCAGTCCCCGGCCCGCAGTTGTTCGATGCCGCGGTCCGGGACCGTTCCCGTCCAGCCGTTGGAGTCCTTGTAGAGCCCCTCTCCGTAGATGCTCATGCTGGAGGCGACGACGAGCCTGCCTACGCTGCCTGCGGGGCGGGCGATAACGCTCTGGAGGAGGACGGCCGTCCCGAGGCTGTTGACGCTGGTGTACGACTCGATCTCGTACATGCTCTGCCCGACGCCCACCATCGAGGCGAGATGGACCACGGCGTCGATGCCGCGCAGCGCTTTTTTAACGGCAGTCCGGTCGCGCACGTCGCCGATTACCAGTTCCGCATCCGGGCTCAGATATTCGGGACGCTGCGGTCCGGGGCCGTGGACCTGGGGGGATAAATTATCGAGGATGCGGACTGCATGTCCGCTGCGCAGCAGCTCGTCTGCAGCATGGGAGCCGATGAAACCCGCTCCGCCGGTGATGAGGACTTTTTTTCCCATAATAGTTTTCCGGAGTGGAAAGATCACTCGTATTCGGATCGCAGAATTTTGCGCTTCTGCTCTCTCCGGTGTTGCAGGGTCGATGTATCAGCGCTGTTGTGATTCCGATCCGAAGTGCTGCGGAGCAATCCCTGGCTCTCCTTTCGCTGTGCGGGGTGAGCTAAGTAGCTATATGATTAATTGCGATATTGTTTTTAGGCTATAGAGAAATGCCTGATTTTCCTGTTCGAATACACTGAATTGAAAATACGGGAACCGCTGAAAAGACCTGAAAATTTCAGATTATTTGAAATCTGAAATCTCAAATCTGAAATTATTTGGGGAATCTGCCGAAGAGGCGGCGCAGGTGCGCCCCGGGGTCCCGCCAGTACTCTTCTGCCCCCATATCGATCCAGTCCCGGACGGGCTGCGCGCTTCCCTTTTTCCTGTCCGCTCCCGCCAGGACTGCCGCAATTTCCTTGGGAGCCCCGTCGCTGCTGAACGCGCCGCAGGACATTTCTTCGGGAAGCGTGTCGAACGGCGCATTTCCCCGGAGCCGCGGGGCGTAATCGCTGTATCTCCGCCAGAGCGCGCCGGGAAGCCCGTGCGTTCTCATCAGGTCCAGGCTTTCCGCGACGCAGCGGGCCGCCTGCTCCCCTGCTGCCGTGTCGCCGCCCGTTGCAACTCCGAATCCCGAGATCCAAACGGGTTTCCAATCCGCGAGCCAGCTTGCAACTTCGGCCAGGAACAGGGGGAAGACCGCGTTGAGGTTGTCGGGGACCCAGCCGGGATAAGGAGGGCACGCATCCATGGCAATAAGGTCGCAGCATCGGGCGACGTCGGCCGGGCCGATCCCCCGGTCCTCCTCCAGGTCCTGCCGGCTGAGGCCGAAAGCGACGGGGTGCTTATCGTCCTTTGATTTGATCTCGCCGGTCATCTCTTTCAACCACGACCTGCCCTGGTCCGGATTTGCGGGGCGGAAGACATTCGAAGAGCCGTTCCCCAGGTCCCAGCCCCACAGCGCGGGGTGGCCCTGCAAGGCGGAAAGCGCTTCGCGTATCTGGATTTTTTGTGCCTTGCGCAGATCGGGGCTTTCGTAAGGGTTCACGACCCCGGCGGCGGATTCTTCCACGACCGCGCCGCCTGTGATTATCCGGAAAAACGGGTTGTCCGCGGTGATTTGGGCGTCAGGCGAAAGAGTCCAGCCGGGAAGCCAGTTTGCTCCGCTCATGTGCCCGGTGAACAGCGTGATCCAGACGCCTGTCCTGGAATCCGCCGCATCCGAGCACAGCTTTACGAGCCGGTCGAGGGCCTTTGTGCTCACGCGCAGGGGCTCGGGCTGAAAGTCCTCCCAGAGCAAAAAAACACGGACGGGTGAGAGCCTGAATTCCGCCATCCGGGCGAAATCCTCCCGGACCTCGCCCGCGTCGAATTCCTTCCACATCCGCATTGCCGACCGGGCCGGCCAGTAATTCACTCCTATTTGAAACTCAGGTTGAGACTTCACGATGCTGCTTTCCGCCTGTGGCAAATGATGAATCTGCAGAGGCCGAGTATAGTTTCGGCCCCCCGCGTTGTCAAGGAAGCGGGGTTTTCCGAAACCTTCGCATCCGTACTCTAATTGCTTAAATGAATCCCTTTTTATCCCATGCCAATTTCAGGACTCCCTTTATGGCGGCCTTAAGGAAAAGATGCGAACGTGATTGTAAAAAATCAAAGGAGGGTCAACATGAGGGCAATAGTGTACAAGTCTTCGCGGGAAGTCTCCATAGAGACCGTCGAAGACCCGCGCATCGGGTCCCCGCGGGATGCTTTGCTGCGCGTCACCTCGGCGGCCATCTGCGGGAGCGACCTCCACATGTACGAGGGCCGTACCGGGGCGCAGTCGGGGATGATCTTCGGCCATGAGATCATGGGCATAATCGAGGAGGTCGGAGATGGCGTGCAAGGGATCAAGCCGGGCGACAGGGTCGTACTGCCGTTCAATATAGCCTGCGGGTACTGTTACAATTGCGTCCGCGGCTGCACCAACGCCTGCCTCACGGTCAACCCCCACGGCGTCAGCGGGGGGTACGGGTACGTCGATATGGGGCCGTACCGGGGCGGGCAGGCCGAACGGGTCCTGGTCCCGTTCGCCGATTTCAACTGCCTGAAACTGCCGGGGAGGGAGGGCGACGAACTGGAGGACGATTTCGTCTGCCTTGCGGATATATTCCCGACCGGCTATTACGGCACGGAACTGGCGCAGGTGGCGCCCGGAAGCACGGTCGCGATCTTCGGGGCCGGCCCGGTGGGATTGATGGCCGCTTTAAGCTCGATTATCAAGGGGGCCGGGCAGGTGTTTGTTGTCGATCATGTCCAGGACAGGCTGAAACTGGCACACCGGATCGGCGCCATTCCCATTGATTTCACGCAGGGCGATCCCGTCGAGCAGATCAGGGACAAGCGGGCGCAGATGGGAATACCTCCAGGCGAGGAAAAGATGGCGGGGGTCAATTGCGGCATCGACGCGGTCGGCTACCAGGCGCTGGACAACAACGACCCGAGCAGGGAAAACCCGGCGCAGGTCCTGGATTGCCTCGCCCGGATTATCAATCCCACGGGAAAGCTGGGGATAGTGGGCGTGTACTTCACGGGCGACCCGCACGGCGTCAACGAGGAAGCCAAGAAGGGCGATTTCATGCTGCCCTGGGGCCGGTTATTCAACAAGGGGATTGCGATCGGGATGGGACAGACCCCGGTCAAGCAGTTCAACATTTACCTGCGGGACCTGATCATGGCGGGGAAGGCAAAACCGAGCTTCATCGTGAGCCACAGGCTGCCGCTGTCGGCCGCCCCCGATGCATACAGGAAGTTCGACGCGCGCAGCGACGGTTTCACGAAGGTGGTCCTCAAGCCCGGTCTGGAAGTGCATTAGGGTTCGGTTTGCATCGTACCGCCTGCCGGATGGGCAAAGCTGGGGGCGGTGCGGCCTGGTTCATTGTAGCTCCCCTGGTCCATGGGCCTGCTCTGCGAGTTATATCCTCCGCATGCCAGGAGAGTAAGGACGATCAGAGATAATATAAAAAGATTTTTTTTCATTTGGAAATTCCCCAATAATGCGGGAGTTTTGCTCCCGCCTTATTTCGGTGGCCTCAATAAATCACTTTCCGCTGCCGGAACCAGTCGGTCCGCCCGAGGGAGCACCCATGCCGGGGCTGCTTGAAGAGGGAGCGGAGGTCCCCATGTCGCTTGAGCCGGGGGTCCGGGTCCTGTCCATCTGGCGCTGTTTTTCCATATCGGTAGAACTTTCGGAGCCGGAGGTCCCCATGTCGCTTGAGCCGGGGGTCCGGGCCTTGTCCATCTGGCGCTGTTTTTCCATATCGGTAGAACTTTCGGAGCCGGAAGTCCCCATGTCGGAACCGGAGCTGCGGGAAGGCTCCTTCATCTCGGAAGAGCCGGAAGTCCCCATATCTCCACCCGGGCTTGCGCCGGGACGGGTTCCGCTGGGCGCGCTCATATCAGGCGAAGCGCCCTGGCCGGGCGTGCTCATTCCGGAGCCGCCCGCTGCGCCGCTTGGTTTGCCCATGTCAGAACCCCCGGAGGGTTGGGATGCGCCGGGCTGAGCGCTCTTTTGCTGCTGCTGGGACCCCATATCCTGTCCCGGGGTTTGCGAACTGCCGGACGGCGCGGCCTTTTCTTTTGACTTGCCCATCGCTATCTGGAACCCGCCGTTTTGATCCGGCTGAACAGGCATGCTGAATGCCATTGCAGGGACCAGGACTGCGATGACAAGGGCTGAAAGGAAAAGAATTTTTTTCATGCGTTTCACCTCGTTTGAAATTTTCAATGATTCTAGACGAGGCTATAGGCGCGAACCATACATGAGATTCTCATTTTATTTTTTCAATTGACTGAAAACGGCATCAGCTTATGGAAGGAAATGAACAATTAAATGCGGGGAAGGGGGGGACCCCGTTGGAAGCCTGCCTTAAATGGCCATTCGGGCCGCTCTGAGCGATGCGGAAGCCTTCTTCGAGAAGCATCTGCGTCTCCCTGTCCCTGACAGACCTGGACCTGGCGCCCATGACAATCGCTATCAGGCGGGTGTCGTCCCTTTTCGCCGTGGCGATGATATGGAATCCGGCAGCCCTGATGAACCCCGTCTTCAGACCGTCCACATTTTCGACCCGCTCAATAAGGTGGTTGTGGTTGTGCATGGTCCTGTTCCCATACCTGTAATCGATTATGGAATGCATCTCGAGCGAATCGGAAAAGTCCCTCAGGTATGCCTGGGAAAGGGCCAGGACGTCCCGGGCGGTCGTGTATTGCCCTTTGGCCGGGAGTCCGTTGGGGTTTTTGAAGCGGCTGCTCTTCATTCCGAGCTCCCTGGCTTTTTGATTCATCTGCCTTACGAACGAATTGACGTTGCCGCCGATATGTTCGGCAACCGCAACACTGGCGTCATTCCCGGATACAATCGCCATGCCCTTCATCAGCTCGGAGAGGGGCACCTGCTGGCCCCGGCGCACGAACATCTTGGAACCGCCCGTCCTTCCGGCCCTGCGGCTGATCCTGATATTCGCTTCCGGTGTGGTCTTCCCCTCGCGGATGGCCTCATGCGCAAGGTAGAGGGAAAGCACCTTGGTCAGCGATGCGGGGGGGATCTGACGGTCGGGGTTCTGGGCGAAAAGAATCTCCCCGGTATTCATGTTCATTAAGATTGCGGATTTTGCCTGGACCTTGATCTGGTCGGCGGAGATTGCTGGTTGAGGAGTAACAAAGATAATAGTGGAAATGCAAAGAAGGCAGAACAGTTTCAAACAGGTTTTCTTACTCAATACGGCTTCCTCCTGTTATTCATATTTGTGATCCGGCCCGCATCATCCAAAGCCTTACAGGAGCTGCTTCTTTGGCGCAATCAGAATTAAGGAAAACCCGCAAACCCAATACAGTACTAATCAGGAACAAACCTAACCACGTCCCTTGCTTACATTCAAACCGGATTTTTTTCAACCTAAATCTGAAAATATTGTGTGATGCCTGCTACGAAAAAAAGAAAGGCCGGAGGAAATCAAGGTATGCCGGGAGCTCCGGAATATACAATTATCGCCTTTTCCCCGGCGCTGAGAATCCATGATGGCGCGCCCGG
>JBDKTK010000274.1:0-5025 GCA_039680225.1 Syntrophaceae bacterium | reverse complement strand
GCCCGCAGCACCACATGATCCTGCCGCGGATGATCCGGTCCCAGGTAGTCAAGGGGCTCGAAAGGCCCCAGGCGGTAAAGAAAGCGGCTATTGCTCAGGAGCGGTGAAGGGCGTGAAGAGAAAAGCTTACCTCCCTCTTGAGTGCTCTTGTATCAAAGATGCCTGGGCAATAGCTCTTACATGAACCCCCAAGGGTATGGAGAAGGTTGAAAGGACCGGTTGTAAATCCCTCCTGGCCGGCCGTTCAGCCTTCTTTATTTGCGTACCCTTAATGCAGGTATTCGGGGAGCAGTTCCTTCGAGAAAAAGGTAATCCCGCCCCGGCCCAGGTCCAGCATGTAATAGCTGAAAGACAGGGCGCTCCCGTTATGGACGAGCCCGTCCACGTCGTCTTTCGGGATTTCCCCGGCCCGGCGGAAACTTATCTCTTTTTTCAAGATGCTCAACTGCAGGTCGGGCCGGCATTCCCCGGGACCTTCCCCGCTGTCGGGAGGGAACATCGGGACCAGGTAGAATTTCCCGTGCTTCTCGAAGGCTTTTTTGAAGGATTCGAGATTGCCCGGTTTCGGGTCCTGCAGCCTGCAGATGCTGCTCGAACCTATATAGAATTCCGGCTCGACATCGAACCCCTCGCTCCTGGCCCGCAGCATCTCGCCTGCCATGCTGGACCCCACAATCGCTATGTACCCCCCGTTCATTCCCGGCAGGTCCTCGATGATCGAGATCCTCAGCTCATCGTAGCGGTCTTCGCCGCCGATCTTCCTCATCCACTTGCGGAATATCAGGCTGCCCAGGTCCTTATTGAGGAATTTAAGCCCGAGGATCGGCGGGGCCATTTCCATCCTGTTGACAATATATGAAATTCCCGCCCAGCTTGCCCCGGTCCAGACGAGATCATTGACGATAAGTTTGCTCCTGAAAGGTCTTCCGTTCACGTTCAAATTACCTTGTTCCTTAAAAAAGTCAGAAATCATAGCACGCTTTTTTTGTTTGCACCAGACGGGAGCTTGTAATCGAAAGTACCTGATAATAAAGGCAAAATGGGCAGTTGGGCGGGGCCCGGAAAAGACTGGATTCCTGCCGCGCGCTGAGATGGCGCTGAGATTTCAGGTCTGCGGGCGGGTTCGGGACCCGCCCCATCGGTCCAATCCGCCGCCTTTTTTAAAATTGAAATTTATCCGCAGCTGGTTAAATATTGAATTGTCCCCGTCTTCAGATTGCATTGCCGCCTTCGACTGAGCTTCCCGCATCCTGCTTCCGGGGAACAAAATTTACGGAGCCGTTTATGGTCCGCCGTAAGCGCAAAATAGTTCTTATCACCGCAGCTGTGGTTGTGATCGCGGCGGCAATAAACATCCCATAGCCCCATGTTTTTTCCCGGTGTTGAATGAATTATACGCAGAAGTACAAGGTCGGGATTTCCGGCTCCTACGGCGGCCTCAACCTGGGGGATGAGGCGATCCTCCATTGCATAACAAGCGAATTGCGCAAGTCCCTTCCCGTTGAGATCACCGTTTTTTCCCGCAACCCCGAACACACCTTGAAACACCACGAGGTTGAAAAGGCCGTTGCAGTCCGCACGCTGTCGCGCGACGAAGTCGTGCCCGAGATCAGCGGCCTCGACCTGTTCATCCTGGGCGGGGGCGGGATACTTTTCGACCGCGAGGTGCGGGTCTATTTGCGCGAGGCCTTATTGGCCCTGGACCGCAGTATCCCCCTGATGACCTATGCGATCGGGGCGGGCCCGCTTAATGATGCCGGCAACCAGGCAGCGGTCCGGGACTGCCTGTGCCGCGCCGCGGCGATAACGGTCCGGGAAAGGTCGGCAAAAAAGATCCTGGAAGACGCCGGCGTCGATTGCCGGATAGACATAACCGCCGACCCGGCCCTGCTGCTCGAACCCGAGCCTCTGGGGGAACACGACCTGCACAGGGAAGGATTGGATACAAAACCGAATCTGATCGGGATATCGGTCCGCGAGCCCGGCGCGGCCGCGCCCGATATCGACCAGGAATTCTACCACGGGCTGCTCGCAAATGCCGCCGATTACATGATCGACAGGTATAATGCCCATGTCGTATTCATCCCGATGGAGCGGAAAGTCCTCGACATGCAGCACTCTCATGCCGTGATTGCCCGCATGCTCCGCCCCCAGAGGGCGAGCGTCCTGATGGGCAATTACTCCGCCGGCCGGATACTGACGCTGATGGACAATTTCGTCTTCGCGGTCGGCATGCGCCTGCACTTTCTCATCTTCGCCGCCCTCCGGGGGGTCCCCTTTGTGGCGCTCCCTTATGCCTCGAAAGTATCAGGTTTCCTGGACGACATCGGCCTCCTCTCCCCGCCCCTGGAGCTTGTCAACTCGGGACGGCTTATTGCGCACATAGACAGGTCGTGGGACCAGCGCGAGGAAATAAAAAGGCAGATCGGGGCGAGACTTCCGGAACTCAAGAGCCGCGCCCGGGAGACCAATAAAATTGCCGTAAAAATCCTGAGGGGAGAAAGTCCGTAAATGCCTGCACTGAAGCGCCCGGGCCGCGAAGTGTTGCTTCAGACCGCCCCGCGTCAAGCCATGCTTGCCGCCGAAACGGACGTCCTCGTAGTGGGGGGAGGCCCCGCGGGGTTGGGCGCAGCGCTCGGCGCAGCGCAGGCCGGAGCGCGGGTTGTCATCGTGGAGAAATACGGTTTTTTCGGCGGGCACGCCACGGTGTGCCTGGTCGGCCCTTTCATGACTTTTTATACAAATGAGGAAGGCGGCCCCCGCGGCGGCGACGCGCTTTTCCCGGCCGATCACACCGCGGGCCGGCCCGTTGTGGGCGGCATTCTCCGGGACCTGGTCGAGAGGCTTGTGAAGGAGGGGGGCGCCATGGAGCCCTCCGCCGAAAACGGCTTCACGCTGCCTTTCGACCCGGAGAAGCTCAAGCTTGTCTATGAGGGCATGCTGGATGACGCCAATGTGCCGTACCTCTTTCATTCGGTCGCATTTGACGTCCATCGGGACGATAAACGCATCAGGGAGGTCATTTTTGCGACGAAATCCGGGCCGGTCGCGGTCAGGGCCGGCGTTGCGATAGACTGCACCGGCGATGGCGACATCGCCGCCCTGGCGGGCGCCCCTTTTGAAATCGGCCGGGCCGGCGACGGCATGGTCCAGCCGGCTTCGCTTATCTTCCGCATGGCCGGGTTCGATAAAAGAGAATTTTTCGGCTACGCAAATGGGCATCCCGGACAATGGGAGGCCAACCACGGCTTGTGGGATCTTATTGATGAAGCCGCCCGCAACGGCGACCTGGACCTGAAGCGGGAGGACATATTATTTTTCGGGTCCGTCCGCGAGGGGGAGATCACAGTCAACAGCACGCGGGTCAGGGTGTTGGGCACCGACGTCTGGGACCTCACCGGGGCCGAGCGGGAGGGACGCAGGCAGATGGAGCAGATTGCGGCGTTCCTGAAAAAATATGTCCCCGGCTTTGCAAAATCATTCGTGGCCCAGAGCGGGACTGCCATTGCAGTCCGGGAGACCCGCCGCATAACCGGCGAATATGCAATGACCGCAGACGATGTCCTCCAGGCCCGTTCGTTTGACGACGTGATCGCCCGAGGGACGTACCCCATTGATATCCACAGCCCGGAAGGGAAGGGGACGGTCCTGAAAAGGCTCCCGCCCGGGAAGGCCTACGACATCCCCCTGCGGTGCCTCATCCCGCTTGGCCCCGAAAACATCCTGACCGCCGGCAGGTGCATTTCGGGAAGCCATGAGGCCTTTGCCTCTTACAGGATAATGCCCACCTCGATTGCCACGGGGCAGGCCGCAGGGGTCTGCGCCGCCCTCGCGGTGCGCTCCGGCCGCATCCCGCGCGAGGTGCCGGCCCGCGAGGTGCAGGAAGAACTCCTCAGGCAAGGGGCCATCCTGCACGATTGATATTTTTAAAATTGACAAGGTAATGCCGCTTCGAGCAAGCTCAGTGACCGGATATTTACTTAAGGCGATCGCCCTTGATCGGCATCAATCAAAAAAATCTGGAAATTTCCCTCCGAATCTGGCCAAATCCGAATCAAACATTTCACGAGGTTGGACATGGAGTTCTCAATACGCCCGATCGCCGGCGAAGACCGCCGGGACATAATAGACATATTCAATTATTACGTGGAGAACTCGTTCGCGGCATACCCGGAGAGGAAACTCCCCTACGAGGCCTTCGACCTCTTCCTGCAGGTCTCAAGGGGTTATCCCACCGGAACGGTGACGGATGAAAAGGGCGGAATCGTAGGCTTCGGGATGCTAAGAGTGCACAATTCCGCGCCCGTTTTTTCTCAGACTGCCGAGGCGACTTATTTCATCCATCACGAGTATACGGGAAAAGGCATAGGGAAATTGCTGCTGGCCCGTCTTGAAAAAGGGGGCCGGGAAATGGGGCTCAAAAACGTCCTGGCAAGCATCTCCTCGCTCAATCCGCGCAGCATTGCGTTCCATCTGGAGAACGGCTTTGCGGAATGCGGGCGGTTCAAAAATGCCGGGAAAAAGAACGGCCGCGATTTCGACACGGTCTGGATGCAGAAGATCCTGGTGACGTGAAAACTCGAGTTCCGGGTTTTCGGGCAAGATGCCGGAAGCCCTTTCACAGGACCATGATTTAAAGCAGATAGAGTTTCAGTACCTGGCTGACCGCCATGCCCGGCGCTACCTCTTCAGGCAATTGCCCTGTTGCAGAGTTGCCGGATGCAAGCAGCTTGTCCATCCTGGCCGCGGCCGCTCTGAATTTATATAAAAGATTGCGGGGGACCTGCCGGCCGCTCTCCCCTTTGACTGCAAGGGGATTTACGAAATTGCCCCCCCGGCGCACCTCGTAGTGAAGGTGCGGGCCGCTCGCCAGCCCTGTCGCGCCCACAAAGCCTATAATGTCGCCCTGCCTGGCCCGGCAGCCGGGGCGGATACCCCGGGAAATGCGCGAAAGGTGGCCGTAACAGGTCGTGTAACCATTGGGGTGGTTGATTGTAACCAGGTTGCCGTACTGGCCCCTGCGGC
>JBDKTK010000273.1:0-11942 GCA_039680225.1 Syntrophaceae bacterium | reverse complement strand
GAAAGATTTTTCAACGCGGCGGTTGCCGCGGAAAGCAGGCTCAAGGAACTCGCCGCCGATGAGAGGCTTGCCGAGAATGCGTGGACCGAGACGGACGCCGCGGGCCGGCGCATCTTCATTTCGGTGCGCGAAATACTGCAGGACAGGACGGAACCCCTGAGACTGAAACTGCTGGAGATAAACCTGAGCATTTACTGGATGAGCGGCGGCCGCGAGAAGAATATCGCCCTGAAAACAGTCAAGGCCGTGAAGAAGCCCGATCTCGATCAGGAACAGCGCCCCTGGGACGAACCGGGCCAGTCCGGGACGTATGGTGACGCCTGATGCGCAGCGGCAGGGACGGCGGGTTCACATTACTCGAGCTTTTGATTTCGGCGCTGCTCATCTCCATGATTGTCCTGGCCGCGGCCGGGGCGATGCGGCTGGGGTTAAAGTCGGTGGAAAAAGGCGAAAATAAAATCATGCAGCATGAAAGGGTGCGGGCCGTGCTGGACATCATGGACGCCCAGCTCCAATCGGAGGTCCCCCTCCAGTATGATGATGACCAGGGCCGCAGGTTCCATTTCCGGGGCGACCGGTGGTCCCTGCATTTCCCGTCGAGCCATTCCGTCCGGGGCGGCCGCTCGGGATGCCTGCTGGTCGCCTACCAGGTGTTCTCAGAGACGGGGGGACCGGGCGTGCCGGGCCGGTCGGCCCTATATGTTTATGAAAAACTGATGGGCATGGAGGACTGGAGCAATGCAAGGCTCCTCGACAAAATCGATTATGCCGGCTTCGAATATTTTTCCCCGAACCCCGCAAACGAGGAGGAAGGCTGGACGTATGAATGGAATGAACCGGCGGCACTGCCGGAGAAAATCAGGATCAGCCTCCGGGTGGACGGCAGGGACCTGACGAGGGTTTTCCCCGTCCGCGCCAGGAGCCCCCTGTCCCGCAAGGAGGCGGTGCAGGACGGTTCCGCCAAAAAGAAAGCGGCGCTGCAATGAGAGACAGGGGGAGAAACAGGGGGAAATACATGGGCCGGGGGGAAAAAGGGATTGCCCTGCTTGTGGTCTTATGGGTCACGGTGATCATGATGGTCATGGGCATTTCTTTTTCCTGGCTCGTGCGGGCCGATGTAAACGCCTCCCGCGCATTCAAGGAGGCTGCGCAGAAAAAATTCACCGCCCAGGCCGGTATAGAGAGGGGGATCATGGAGCTGCTGTACCGGCAGGCCGCGATGCGAAAACCTGTCCTGGAGCAGGATGATTTCTGCCGGATTGACGGGACCGCTTTTTACGGGCGCTTCGGGGCAGGCTTTTACGCCCTGAGGATCAGCGACGAATCGGGGAAGATCCCGCTCAACAGCATGACCGAAAGCACCTCTGAAGTCCTGAAAAACCTCCTGATGAACTTCGGGATTCCGGAAGACAGCGCCGACACCATCGTCGATTCGATCCTGGACTGGAAGGATTCCGACGAGCTCCACCGGCTGCACGGGGCCGAGAGCGATTATTATCTGTCCCTTCCCAACCCTTACCGGGCGGGGAATTCCGAATTCGAAACGCTTGAGCAGCTGCTGCTCGTCAAGGGCGTCACCAGGGAGGCGCTCTTCGGGGATGGAAGCAGGCAGGGGATCATCCGTTACCTCACTATTTATTCGGGAGTTGAACGGATAAACGTCAATGCGGCCCCCGCCGCCGTCCTGGAGTCTGTCCCGGGCATCACCCGGGAGAAGGCCGCCCAGATAATGGGCAAGCGGGCCGAATCTCCGGTGACCCTGGCGGACCTCCAGGAACTGCTGGCCGGCGATTTTTCGAGGGCCGCAGTTTACCTCACCGACAAGGAATCGTCCGTGTACGAGATCGTCGCGGCAGGATGCCTGCAGAGCGAGGCGGACGGGGTCCTCACCAGGGCCATAGTCCGCATCATGGAGCCCGATTTCAACTTTTTATATTACAAGTGCCCCGGGTGAAAAATGAAATTCAGTGACGTTCTGACAAAAATAATGGAAAGGGCGTCCCGGTGGTCCGGAACGGCCGGCATCATTTCCGGGCGGATCAAGGCGATCTTGTTTTTCAGTCCGCTGGAATGCCTGCTGCCCGAAAAAGCCGTGTGCGCGGAAATTTGCGATTCCGGGTTCTCGATCGCCGCGGCCGGGAGGACATGGGGAAAACTCAGGTTCGGGCCCTCAATGAAAATTGCCGGGGAGAATGCGGCTGTCGGGCGCCCTGCGGACCCGGAAGAACTGGCCAGGGCCGTGAAGCATTTTGCCGCCGCAGGGAAACGCCCGTGCCCGGTGGTCCTGACTGTCCCCAGGTCCTGGACGGTCATGACCTGCCTGGAGCTCCCCCGGACGGCGCGGGAAAACCTGGCCCAGGTGGTCTCTTATGAACTGGACCGATTTACGCCCTTCAGTTCGGCGGATGCATATTACGATTTCAAAATCATCGGCGAGCATGCGGGGCTGCTGAAAATACTCCTGGCCGCCGCCAGGGCCGGCAAAATAGACCCGTACATAGGCGCGCTCAAGAAAGAAGGGCTGGACGTCGCCGCCGTTGCGATCGGGCTCGAGGCAATCGGGTCGCTGCTCCCCGGAAAAACGAAAGATCCCGGAACAATATTTGTGAAGGCGAACGGCCCGGGATACGGGGGATATGAAGGCGCGATTCTCCGCAATGGGACGATCTCCCACTCTTTTGCCGGCGCGATTGAAAAGGGCGATACCGGCCCGCTCGCGAGCGATATCCGGGAATGCATAAAGATGCTTCCGGAAGGGTCGGCCGGGCCCCGCCTGGTGCTTGATGCAGATGCAGCCCTGGCGCGGGAGTGGTCGAACAGCCTGCCGCTGTGGCCGGAGCAGGCGGACTCCCTCAAGAGAGATAAATCCCCGGAGGCCCGGAAAATAGGGCTGGCAGCGCTCGGCTCATTGACGGGCGTCCTGGGAAGGGGCCCGGGGCCGCTCAACCTCGCGGCGCGCGGCCGGCGCACGGCCGAAACGCCGGTAATGGCAACAGCCGTGCTGGCCGTCATCGTGGCGGCGCTCGGGAGCCTTCTGCTGGTATCGCCCCTGCAGCTGGAAGGAAAAAGGATCGACGAACTGGACAACCAGCTCACCCTGCGGAAAGACGAGGTGAGGAAGGCGGAAGCCGTTCGCAGGGAAAAAGAGGCGGTCGAATCCGAGATAACCCGGATAAACGATTTCCGGCAATCAAGGCCGATGACGGTCGCGGTCATAAAAGAGCTGCACTCGCTGCTGCCGAAAAATGCCTGGCTGGTGAGGCTGCATATAACCGATGCCGCAGTGGAGATCGAAGGCTATGCAGGGTCTGCCTCGGAAGTCCTGCAGAAACTTGAAGAGTCCCGTTACCTGAAAAAAATTGAATATGCTTCGCCGACTTTCAGGGATTCCCGGCTCAACGCGGACCGCTTTGCCCTGAAGGCGGACCTTGTCATTGCCGTTTCCGGAAAGGCAGCCAATGAAAATACCAAAAGGTAGGTCCAGGTTTTTAATGGCGCTGCTCATGCTCGTCCTGCTGGCGCTTGTCGTTTACGAATACGGGTTCCGGGGCATCCAGTCCGAACTCGGGAGCCTCGAGGAATCGAGGTCTGCCAAGGCCAAAACGCTGGAGAAGTACATGGCCCTGATCGCCCTGAAACCGCAGCTCGAAAAGGAACTGGCGGCCCTCCGGGAGATCCGCCAGCAGGACGACGGGAAAATCATCCGGGAGAAAAGCGCCTCCCTCGCCGCGGCCCAGCTGCAGCAGGTTATAAAAGGGGTCATCGGCGGCCGGGGAGGGCAGATAACCACCGAGAGGATCGAGCCGCTTGAGGACTACAGCGCTTTCAAGATCGTGACCATCAGCATCGACGCGGTATTCCCGGACGCAAAGGTTATGACAGATTCGCTTTTCTCACTGGAGACCCAGATGCCGTACATGGTCGTCCGGGAGCTTGACGCCAAGGTCCGCAACCACAGGGAGCCGCGGGAAATCCTGGCGAAAATGAAAATATCAACCCTTGCAGCGGGGAAACAGCAATGAAAATACTGTCTTCATTCCTGAAAAGCGCCAGCGTGCTGAACCTGGCCATGGCATCCATGGCGGCCGTCCTTGCATTCTTCCTGCTACAGTCTTATTTCGGCGGGATGGACGCCCTCAACCTGCCTGCCGTGAAAACCGTTGCTCCCGCGAGGGATTTCAAAAGCCTGCAGGGAGAGCTGCCTTCATATCTCGATTACGCGGACATGAGCGAAAAGAACATCTTCCATCCCGAAAGGAAGATACTCAAGGGCGATGAGGCGGTGCAGCAGCGGCCCGAAATCCTGCTCTACGGGACCCTGGTCACGGATGAAATCAGGCTGGCCTATCTGGAAGACAAGCACACTCCCCTGAGCACGCCCGGCCGCGGCAAGCGGCAGATGGTGGTGAAGCAAGGCGGGACTGTGAGCGGGTACTTCGTGAAAGAAGTGAACAATAACAATATAGTCCTCGTGCGGGGCGCCGACCGCATTATCGTCAGCGTTTACGACGAGCGGAAGCGCAGGGGCGCGGAGGGTGCGGGCGCGCCTGCGGCCGAAAAGAAATTGGCTGCCGGCAGGGCCGGCCGCAATCCTTCCGGCCGGAACAATTTAAACCACCCGCAAGCGAACTCTATCGTGCCGGCGCTTTCAAGTCATTGATCACGCCCTTTTTCTCTCCCGGTTTCTTCAGCAGCTCCTCTTTCCTGATGCCGCCGCTCTCCGTTATCTTGTCCACGTAGCCGGATGTCACTTCCCGCGCCTCTTTCTGGTTTTTGATGACGCGCGGCGTCAGGAGGATGATGATCTCCGTCCGGGAGATATTGTCGTCCGTGTTGCCGAAGAGCCATCCGATGAGAGGTATCCGGCTCAGGAAGGGTATGCCGGACCTCGAATTTGTTTTATCTTCCCTGATGAGCCCGCCGATCACGATCGTCTGGCCGTCCTGGACCACGAGGTTTGTCGTGGCTTCAGTTTTGTTGATGATAATTTCCGTATCGCTGACCCCCAGGTTGATTGTCGAGTAGGTCGAAATCTCCTGCGAAAGCTCGAGCGTGACGAGCCCGCCCTCGTTGACCCGCGGCTTCGCCTTGAGGATGATCCCGATGTCCCGGTACTGGATGTTGCGCTGGGGGGAGACGCCCGGGGTGCCGTAAGTTTCGGAAGTGACAATCGGGACCTGCTGTCCCACCTGGATGCGCGCCTCCCGGTTGTCGGAGACGAGGATATGGGGCGCCGCGAGGAGCTTGGCCTTGGAATCAGCGGCAAGGGCGGTGATCAGCGCCCGTACCGAGCCCGCCGAATCGATCCCGATCAGGGAAAATCCGGCAGCTCCGGAACTGGTTGAGGTTGTGCCGAGGCTGGAGGTGTTGAGCCCGATGGTCGCGTCGAGGCCCAGAAAATTCGTCTTGATCGAATAGGCGAGACCCAGCGAGAGGTTGTCCTTCAGGTCCACGGCGGCGATGACGCCCTCGATGACCACCTGTCTCGGCACCGTGTCCAGCTTGGCGATCGTGTCCTTGATGGTCTCATAATCTTCCGGGGTGGCGAGGACCACGATTGAATTTGTCACCTCGTCCGGAAATATTTTTGTTATCTCCGAGACAATAGAGTCGCCGTTTGAACTCCCGGAGTAGACCTGGCCGGCAGACGGAGCGGCCGGAGGCGCCGCGGCGGAAGCGCTGCCGGGCTTGGGGGGGGCCGACTTGTCCGGGACCGGGGAAGACTGCTGCCGGGACCCGAGGAATACCTGCTGCAGAAGGGCCGCCACCTCCTTGGCCTTGCCGTTCTGGATGGGATAGACATAAACCTGCGACCTCTTCTTGAGCTGCTCGCTGTCGAATATTTCCACCAGGCTCAGGATGCGTTTGACGTTGGCGTCGGTGTCGACCACGATTATCTGGTTGCTCTTCGGGACATCGATCAGCACGGCATTGGTCGAGATGAACGGGGTGATCATCTTTACGATCTCCGAGGACTGCATGTATGAGATCGGGATCACCTGGACGAGCGACTTGCCCTTCGGCGTGACCGCCTTTGAGTCCCGGCCTATTGATACAGGCGAGGGCTCCTTGGATATGTCGCCGATCGGCACGATCCGGAAAAGCCCGCTGTCTTCTACAACCCCGATGCCGTTGATCCTCAGAATGACTTCCATGATCGGCAGGATCTGGTCCCTCGGCACGGGCGCCATGGACCTGAAATTGACCCGTCCCTTCACCTTCGGATCGATGACATAGTTCACTTTCAGGATTTCGCCGAAGATGGTCTGGACCACGGAGAATACGTCCGCATCATCGAAGTTGAGGCTGACCTGGAGACCTCTGCCCAGCGTATACATCGGCCGTCCGGTCCTCTGATCGGCGGCGCGGATTGCCGGGGCCGGAGAGCCTGCCTGCCCGGTGGACTTCTCAGCCTCCCCCCTTTTGCCCGGGGACACGAGCGCCTGCGCGCTCTTGTCGACAGCCGTCTCGCTCGCCTTTTTCACCGGCGTCGAAAGAAGGGGCGGCAGCTGCTGTGCGCATACGGTCCCGAAAAAAAGTATGCCGGCCATAATAGTCAGAAAGGCAATCAGAAAGAGTGGTCCTGCTTTTTTCAGGCGCCTGTTCATATTTTTTTATTTTTCCTTTTCTCAGTCGCTGTGCAGGACCCTATTGCCGGGACTACTCCCAGCTGAGGATATCCTTGTCCTCCCCATCGCCGCCGGGCGAGCCGTCCCTCCCGTAACTGCAAAGGTCATATTCGCCGTGGGCGCCGGGACACTGGTAAATATAATGCTTGCCCCAGGGATCTGCGGGGAGCCCTTTCTTCAGGTAAGAGCCGTCCCAGTTTTCGACACCGGGATTGGTCACGAGCGCGTTGAGGCCCTCCTGGGAAGACGGGTACCTGCCGACGTCAAGCCTGTACTGGTCCAGGGCCTGCGAGAAGAGCTCTATCTGCGCCCTGGCCGCGGCCTGCTTCCCCTTGCCCAGCTTGGTGAAAAGCCGGGGCCCGACGAGGGCCGCCAGCAGGGTGATGATCGAGAGGACAACGAGCAGCTCGATCAGGGTGAAACCTTTCGACTGCCTTCTCATTCCCAATCCCGTCTACCTCCGAAAAAAGATTAGAGCGGCTTGCGAAGCTACTTACGTATAATCTATCAAACCGGAAATTCGCCATCAGGGTATAACGGATTTTATTATTCGAAATACCTGAATGAGAGATAGGCAAAGGGCGATCACCTGGAAAGAAATCCGGCCGGGAGTTCCCCGCTGTAATGAAAATCACGCCGGGGCGGTCTAAAAAAATAATCTCCCCAAAATACGGGATTCCCCGATTTTGAATCGCAAACGCGGCAGGTATATTGAATCCTGAACACGTCATTGCCGGGGAAGTCGAATGGCAGGCAGGATGATAAGATGGGTGACGATCGCGGTCCTGCTGGGGACTTTTTGCCCCCTCTGCCTTTCATATGTGAGCGACTACCCGGACCGGGCAGTCGTCGTGTACAGGGAGCCGGGCTGCACGTATTTCATCGCCGAGGGGCCCAATTATTATTATCTCATCATGGAGTGGCGCGACGGGTACGATCCAATCCCGGGCGAGATCCTGCTTGGCGATTTTAAAAATGTCGGCTATTCGGACGCGTACTATCCGGAGGCGGACCGCAAGGGAGCCGTTTACGTGGAGGCCAACTCCCTTTCGCGGAGCGAGGCCATTGTCAAGTATTATAAAATTTGCCTGCCGACCAATATAATTCAACCCGGGGAGTACGACGGCTTGCCTCCGTACTGAGCAGGACGCCTTTCTAAGGATTTTCGATCACAAAAATGAGGCAATGCCCGATGGAAAATATCCCTTCCTTCCGGTAAGAACAATTAGTCTTTCAATCGCCTGTAAGCCGTTTCAATATTCCATTTCCTGATACAGATACAGCCGCCCGGGGCCTGCCTTATGTATTATGAGTATTACAGCTTCCGCGAGAAGCCCTTCAATCTGACGCCCGACCCCCGCTTTATCTATCTCAGCAGGAATCACAAGGAAGCCATAGCGCACCTGCTGTACGGGATAGACAACCGCGCCGGTTTCATATCCCTCACGGGAGAGGTCGGCACCGGCAAGACGACCATCCTGCGCGCCCTGCTGGACCATATCAACACGGACCGGTACAGGACGGCCATCATCTTCAACCCGTGCATCTCGCCGCCGCAGCTCCTGAGGAACATCTGCCGGGAACTCAACATCGGCCTGCAGGACGATCCGCTGGACGCCCTCAACCAGTATTTGCTCGAGCAGAACGCGCTGGGCCGCACGGTGGTCCTCGTCATCGACGAGGCCCAGAACCTCGACAGGCCCGTGCTGGAGCAGGTCCGGCTCCTTTCCAACCTGGAGACCTCCAGCGAGAAACTCGTCCAGATAATCCTTGCGGGCCAGCCGGAACTGCTGCAGATGCTCGCGAGAAAAGAATTCCGGCAGCTCAACCAGAGGATAACGGTGCGGTACCACCTTCAGCCGCTCGATTTTCCGGCGACTGTCGACTACATCAATCACCGCCTTGATATCGCGAAGGGCAGGGTCGTGTTCTCGCGGGGGGCGGCAAGGGCTGTCTTCCGTTTTTCGCGCGGTTATCCCCGGCTGATAAACGCTTCGTGCGACCGCGCCCTGCTGGCCGGCTACACGAAAAACGAACTCGTGATCACAAAGCGGACCGCGATGGCAGGGATCAGCGATTTGAAGAAATGCACGAGGGGCAGTTTGCTTAAAGGCCGGTTTTTCCTCGCCCCCGCCCTCATCCTGGCCTGTATCATAGTGACGGCCTATATCTTTTATTTCTGGAAACCGTGATGAACCTTTATCCGAACGGACGCGGGCAATGAGCCTGATACTGGATGCGCTGAAAAAACTGGACAGGGAAAAAACATCGGGGCAGGGCGGCGACCCGGACATCGCCGCCGGTATCCTCAGCCATGACCCCGGTCCGAAAGCCCCGTACAAAAAAATGTCGCTGATAATTTCCGGGCTGTTGTTTGCGGCAGTAATCGCCGGGGTTGGGATTTATGCGGCACTGTCCGGGACCGGCGGACAGCCCCAGCCCCGTCAGGCCGCCGCACTGCCTGCAGCGACCGCCCCTAATCCTGCCCCGGCCGCGCCCCTGAAAACGGATCAGATTGCCCAAAACAGCCCGTCTGCCGAAAAAAATGTTACCCGGGCCGAGACCGCGGCTGTTCCGGAGAAGAAGCAAGCAGCGGCAACTCAGCAGGCCCGGCCGGCAATGACGGAGAAGCGGGACAAAGCCCTCCGGGCAGACGAACCGGACGCGGCCGGGACACCCGTAAAGATCTCTGTCATCATCTGGGACGAGGAGCCGGCCAACCGCCGCGCCGTGGTGAACGGAACATTAGTCGGCGAGGGCGAAAAAATAGAGGACATGAAAGTCGAGCAGATTTATCCCACCCGCATAAAGTTCTCCCGCAAGGGCCGCACATTCGATGCGGCCATCAATTAACTTGGATAGATTCAAATATTATTTCACCTCCGAGCATTCAACCGAAAATAAAATGTAGAAAAAGAGCAAGGAATTCTGTAAAGGATAGCTGATTAACTTTACAGGCGGGCGGGTTTGATTTCAAAAGCGGTCTCGAGCGCGATCATCGGGGTTGATTCCTATCCGGTCAATGTGGAGGTGGACATTGCGGACGGCCTGCCGCAGTTCGCGACGGTGGGCCTGCCCGATACGGCCGTCAAAGAAAGCAAGGACCGCATCCGGGCGGCGATCAAGAATTCCGGGTACAGGTTCCCCGAGGGCCGGGTCACGGTGAACCTCGCGCCCGCCGATATCAAGAAAGAGGGCACCGGCTTCGACCTTCCCATCGCCGCCGGGATACTGGCGGCTGAGGAGATAATCCGGAGGAAGGATTTGAGACAGTACGTGATTGTCGGCGAGCTTTCGCTCGAAGGCACGGTCAAGAGTGTGGCCGGCGCGCTCTCCGCCTCCATCCAGGCGAGGAAAATGCAGATGCAGGGGATCATCGTCCCGCGGGACAACGCCGCGGAGGCGGCCCTCATCGGCGGCATCCCCGTGATCCCGGTGGAATTCCTTTCCGACCTCGTCGATTTCTTTAACGGCCTGAAGGAGATCGGCCCGGTCGAGCTTTCCCTTTCCGAAATATTCAGGAACAGCGCCGTTTACCAGGCCGACTTCGAAGAGGTCCGCGGCCAGGAGCAGGCCAAGCGGGCCGTCGAGATAGCCGCGGCCGGCGCCCATAATATTTTGATGGTTGGGCCCCCCGGTTCCGGAAAGACCATGCTGGCCCAGAGACTCCCGACGATCCTGCCGGACCTTGAGTTTGAAGAGGCGATTGAAATAACGAAGATCTATTCGGTCGCAGGACTTTTGGGCAGCCGGGAGACCCTGATGGGGACGAGGCCCTTCCGTTCCCCGCACCACACTATCTCGGACGTCGGCCTCATCGGCGGCGGCCAGTTCCCCCGGCCGGGCGAAGTCAGCCTGGCGCATAACGGCGTCCTGTTCCTCGATGAATTCCCGGAATTCAAGAAAAACGCTCTGGAGGTCCTGCGCCAACCGCTCGAAGACGGGATGGTCACGATCACGCGGTCCGCGACCAGCGCGACTTTCCCGGCGCGCCTCATGCTCGCGGCGGCGATGAACCCGTGCCCGTGCGGGTACCTCTCCGACCCCCGGCGGGCCTGCCGGTGCAGCCAGCTGCAGGTACGCCAGTACCGCTCCAGGATTTCCGGGCCGCTGCTCGACAGGATCGACATCCATATAGAGGTCCCTTCCGTGCGGTTCAGCGACCTCGAAGGGCGCAAACCCGGGGAGTCCTCGCAAACCATAAGGGAGCGGGTCAACAGGGCCAGGGCAATTCAGACAGAGAGGTTCGCGGGCGCCGGTATCTCCTGCAATGCGCACATGTCGGCAAGGCACATAAAGGAATTCTGCCGGTTGTGCCCCGAATCAAAAAAGCTGATGGAAATGGCGGTCGACCAGCTCGGGTTGAGCGCCCGCGGTTTCACCCGGATAATCAAGGCTGCCAGGACTATCGCCGACCTGGAAGGTTCCGGCGAGATCCGCCATCCCCATGTTTCCGAGGCCATCCACTACCGGAGCCTGATGGCTGCCGGGCTGAAATAACGGCAGACGCTCAGAAAAATCCGGTCATCCCCAACCCTAAAATCAATTCAGCAATTTCGCTAAATAAAATCAGGTTATTCTCGATAGCGGATTTTCCCGGCGATATAGAAAATTGATCTGGACCATAATATCGGCGTTATTTTTGGATAATTGAATCTGAATGCAATTACATAAAGGAGGGCGGAAATCATGAACAGGGCAAAGCAGCGGATATGGAGTGAGGCAAAGAATCTGGCGAACAACCGCAAAACACAGGCTTCGGAAAGCCTGGAAGGACTGGCAAGGGCCCTGCGCAATACCGGCCAGCAATTCCAGCAGGAAAACAAGCCGGGCCTGGCGCATTATTCCGATCAGGCTGCAGGCAAAGTCGAGAATTTATCGCAATATCTCCGCAATACGGATGTGGAGGACCTTCTCCGCAGCGCAGAAGGCCTGGCGCGCCGCCAGCCCGTGATGGTTATTGCGGGCGCATTCATTGCCGGCATATTCCTGGCCAGGATGCTCAGAAGCTCGGTTCAATAAAATTTGGAGGTAGATGATGGAAAGGCATAGAGATGAGCAGTCGCTCGGCGAACTATTCGGCGAGTTCACTGCAGAGATGCGGACCCTCGTCCGTGACGAAGTGGACCTCGCGAAAGCGGAAATGACCGGCAAGCTGACCCAGGTAAAAAGAGATATCGCTTATCTGGCCGTCGGGGGGCTTATTGCCTATGCGGGCCTGCTGGGCCTGATCGCATTTTTCATCATTGTCATTGGGGATGCTATGCCCCTGTGGGCATCGGCCCTGATCGTGAGTATCGTGGCGGGCGGCAT
>JBDKTK010000272.1:0-6944 GCA_039680225.1 Syntrophaceae bacterium | reverse complement strand
TAAAGAAATGAATTTGTTCGTAAATATGTTCGTCGTTTTCTCCATGGTGAAATTATCGTTAAAAATACTGTTGACAAATTTTCAGAAAATGTCCAAAAGACACAGGACAATTTGTGAAGAAATAGGTCGAAAGTTTTAGAAGTATGGAGAGAGAGGAACAGGACTGAGTCTTTAAGAGCAGGTAAAGGAACTAAAAGCAGGTAAGGCTGACTTTCAATTGCGAATCTGAAAGAGGTCTCCCATGATTTCAGAATTTCGGGCGACAATTTGAAGGTTCGATCGTAATAGCTCCAAAGTAACCATCATTGGTATTATCTGAGACCAATTTAGCCCTTTCCCCCAGGTAAGGCGTTAGTGCGCCTGCGCAACGCCGATTACTGAAATCAGCTTCCCGAATTAGCGACCTTTTAGCGGCTGTTTTTAATTGTGTGGTGTTGATGAAACGAGAGAGCTTTTTTGAGTTTTAAAAAACTCAAAGGATATGGATAAGGCGCGGCCATATTGATCAGGGATGTGATTTATGAAAACTTTAAGGAGTTTTGAAGAAGCGGAACATATAGCGGGAGAAGTGGCAAGGTCATCCGGTCCCAAGAAGGTGTCCGTTGTCGGGGCGGAAAGCAGGGAATTCCTCCTGGCCTTGAAGGAGGCTTATGAAAGAGGCTATGCAGAGCCTCTTTTGATTGGGGATGAAGAGAAGATACGCAAAATAGCCGGGGAGATAGGGTTCGATATTTCGAAGTTCGACGTCTTCGATGAAAGGGCTTCTCAGAAAAAAGCCGAGCGGGGAGTCCAGCTTGCCCTTGAGGGACAGGCAGATTTCATCCTGCGCGCCTGGATAGAAGGCCCCCCTCTTTACAGGACCCTCATTCGGGCTTCGTCAAAAAAGGGCAGGAAAAAGCAGATTTGCGCGGTGGGCCTGATGCAGTTCCGCCCCTTGCCGAAACTTATCGGCGTCGCGGATATAGCCATTACAGTGGCCCCCGATTTCAGCGCCAAGATGGGAATCCTCAAGAACGCCATGTTCATGTTCTCCCGGCTTGGATATGACAGCCCGCAGGTTGGCATTATAGCCACCAACCGGGAATTGAACGATCGGCTTGACTCCATTTCCGATGCCGGGAAGATCAGGGAAGCCTTTGCGGAACAGGGCCTCCCCACCCCGGTTGAGGGTTCATCCCTCTCGGACTTCCTGCTCGGCAGGGAAGGTTTCCTCGAAGGGTTTGACAAGGTCGACTATTCCCGGATTCCCGACATCCTTCTCGTCCACAACCTGGACTTCGGGAATGTTTTTGTGAAGATTGACAGCATGGGCGAGAGGGATATTTTCACCGGCTACAGGAGGCACGCTTTTATCATGGGCGCCGGAATACCGATCGTGATCCCCTCCCGGTCGGATTCCCACAAGACAATCATCACCGATATAGCCCTCGGCGTATTGGTTTCCTGAAGAAAGAGAATTTGCAATGATAAAGAATTTCAAGCAGATTATGGAAAAGGCGCAGGACAACGGAAGAAAAAAGCTCGCCGTCCCGGCGCCCCGCAGCCGCAGGGTGTCTCAATTCCTTGAAAAAGCGGAAAAGGCCGGATTGATTGTCCCCATCCTTGTCGGCGAGGGCGGAACAGATAAACCTGTGACGAGGGATGTCGTTGATGCAGCCCTGGTCATGACCAAAAACGGGGAGGCGGACATACTTTTCCAGGGCGATGCACATATGCAGGATTTCACCGACGCGCTCACCGAGAATGAAGCGGCCGTTGGCGGGCGAGAGTCGCTGAGTTACATTTCACTTTTTGAATTGCCTTCCGAAAACAGGATATTCATGCTGACCGATACGCTGATACAGGCTTTCCCCGATATCAAACAGAAAGTCCGTATCCTGGAGAATGCCATTGACTTTGCCATGGGTCTGGGTATTGAAAAGCCGAAGATTGCCGCCCTGTCGGCAGCCGAAATTGTCAATTTCAATATCCCTTCTTCGGTGGACGCGGCCGTTCTTGCCCAAATGTCCGGACGCAACCAGTTGAAGGGGATTGTTGACGGCCCTCTTGATATCGATTCCGCATCATCCCGTGAGAGGTGCTTGAGGAAAGGCATCAAGAGCCCCGTTGCCGGGCAGGCGGATATATATTTCCTCCCGGACATAGAAGCCGGCTACTCAATAGCTGAGGTCTTGATTTTTCTGGGCACGAGCATATCGGCAGGAGCGCTGTTGGGAACGAAATATCCTGTCGTGCTTAATCTCCGCTGCGAGTCCCCTGATTCGCTGCTTTTGGACATGGCCCTTGCATCTATCAGGGCGTAAAATTAATCCCCTTGAAGGCCAGGTGTCAGGTCGAATAATCCAAGGAATGAAAAGCAGGGTTGATGACCCTGCTTTTTCTTTTCACCCGACCCCAAATCTTTACCAGAAACAGCGTTGTGTAATATCGGCAAATTACGAAATGCCAAAAATATTTCACGATTATTCGTAATTATTCTCCCGGCCTTTTCGGCGCTTTAAGCATCCGGTTGCCATTTCCCACGGTGGCCTGTGGGGACCGGCCAGTTGGTTTTCGTCGATTTTTTCAAGAATGGCGGGAGCTTTCACGGCTCCTCCTTGATGACGGCTTCAGCGCCAACATTCAGGCGGCGGTCAGCAAGGCGAAAGTGGAATATTGTTTGCTTATATAAAGGCGCTAGTAAGTGAAGAAATAGTGGCATTACGCCAAAAATCTTCTGTGTACTCTCGGTGGATGGTATTGAATCCCTCCTTACCATCCACCGAAGCCCCCGCTTCTTTTTATTCCTTACTTTTTTAGCATCAGTTCCAGCAATTTAAGTATTGTCGCAGTCCGGATTGAACCCGCTCCTGAAATCTTTGTCCGGAACAGTGTCCGTAATTTGCTGTTTTATTCGCTCATTATCAATCAGAAGGATGCCTTGCCGGCATTTTTGATCAAAGCCGTAAGGCACCCGAATCGAGAGAAGCCGGGTCCACGCCAGCCCGGCTTTTTCTTCTTTCATCCAAGCGCCTGTAATGGATCGGAATAAAGGAGGTATACACTAAGTCACAAGCATCATCTAAAGAGTGCACAAAACCACACCAGGTTTGCGCATAAACAATTTTTGAGGGAGGATTATTTATGGATTACGCAGAAGAGTATCGTAAGAAACTGGTTTCACCCGAAGTAGCGGTAAAAGTGGTCAAGAGCGGAGACTGGATTGAGTATGGTTTTGGCCACACCAAGCCTATCGCCCTGGACAAAGCTCTGGCCGCCCGCAAGGACGAACTTAAGGACATCAATATCCGCATCGTGCTCAGCTTGTCCCAGCAGGCCTGCATTGAAGCCGATCCTGGAGGAGACGTATTCACTCTGCAAGACTGGCATTTTTCGGGTTATTCACGCAAGCTCCATGACCGGGGCAGGTGCTATTACCACCCAATGATTTTTCGCAACCAGCCTTTGTTCTACACCAAGAGCATCAAGAATGTTGATGTCGCGATGCTCAGGGTAACCAAAATGAACAAGCAGGGTTTTTTCAGCCTTCACAATGGAGTAGCGGCCGTTCGCGCCGCCCTGGATGTTTCGAAAAAGATCGTCCTGGAAGTCAACCCGAATCTGCCCTGGACAATGGGCGGCAGGGACGAGACTGTGCACATCTCGGAAGTCGACTATATCACCGAATTCGAATCCAAGGTGGAAGCTATTCCCCCGGCAGCGCCCACCGAAATCGATAAGAAAATAGCTGCGCATATAATGCCCATGATCAAGGACGGCGCCTGCATACAACTCGGGATAGGAGGGCTTCCGAACGTACTCGGGACCATGCTGGCCGAATCCGATGTGAAAGACCTCGGCTGCCATACGGAAATGATGGTTGATGCCTATTACCACATGCACGAGGCGGGCAAACTAACCAACAAGAGAAAGAGCATTGACAAGAATAAGAGCGTGTTCGCTTTCGCGGCGGGCAGCCCGTTCCTGTATGAATGGATGGATTATAACCCATCACTGGCTACATACCCGGTTTCATACACTAACGATCCCCACGTGATTGCACAGAATGATAACGTCATTTCGATCAATGCCTGCATCGAGGTTGACCTCTTCGGCCAGGTATCTTCCGAATCTTCCGGTCCCCGCCATATCAGCGGAACAGGAGGACAACTCGATTTCGCCACGGGCGCGTACATGTCCAAGGGCGGCATCTCATTCATCTGCTGCAATTCAGCATATAAGGATAAGCAGGGCAATATGAGATCGCGCATTGTTCCGACGCTTCCCCCGGGATCCATCGTAACCGTCCCGCGCACCCAGGCCCACTGCATAGTGACCGAGTACGGTATTGCCGATCTCGCCGGAAAATCCACCTGGCAAAGAGCGGAGGCCCTGATCGGCATTGCGCATCCGGACCTGCGGGACGGCCTGATTGAGCAAGCGCAAAAAATGAATATCTGGCGCAAGAAGAATAAGTAATAATATAAAATTAATTGAAGAAAAGCCCCGGCAAAGGCCGGGGCTTTTCTTATCCACAAAAGCATGTGGAGCGTGTATTTCGGGAATGGAAGGAGGAATACGGTAAGGCATTCCGGAGTTTGGAGAGCGCGCCATTAAATAGCAGGATTATACACCGGCACTTTTTAAATATATTTCGAATCTCAAATGTATAGGAACTGCTCCTTCCGGGAGAAGCCCTGGGATACTATGTGTTTAATCCATGTGGTCCCCTTGACGTCCCTGTAAAGCCTGTCTATTAATGCCATCAGCTCGGGCGCGGCATCCTGGATCCTCTTCCTGTCCGCCTCGTCGGCGTGGTCGACATAGTAGTCATACTCGAATACCGCCCGCTTGCCGAAATCCATTGGTGTGACAAACCCGTAGTCATGGGTTATGCCGTGCTTCCGGGCGATTTCCTCGAGCTCGCCGATAATATCTTCAATCAATTTTGCTTCCATTGGCATGTACAGGATGAAAGCGACCATGTGTTTGTGGCGGGACATCCTGGCGCTCACGATCCTGAACGTGTTGAGCCAGACCAGGTCAAGCATTTCAGGTCTCTCATAAAGATGCTGATAAAAATCCCTCATGTCAGTGTCGGCCACAGCCGAGGTGATATTTTCGGGAGAGGGGGAAAGGAGCATTTCCAGCACGGTCTGCATCTCAACCCCGGCCAGGATCTCGAAAGCGGTCTTTTCCCAGTCAATGCCCCGGACCAGGTCCTGCCATCCGTCGTCCGCAAGTTTCGGCATGCCCAGCACGAGTGTGCGAAAAAGCTCATTGCCGATCACCGGGTTGGCCATTGATTTTACAGATTTAATCGCATAACTGTCGCCCAGCACGAGGACCATGTAATTAGCGCCCAGGAGGTCCGTCAGGACCGGCTTTACGCGGTCTGCCAGCTCTTTTGAAGGAGAGGTAAATGAAGTAACGTAATGCCCGCCAAGCACGCCCACAGCCAAGCCAATGCGCCTGATGCTCAACTGCTTCGCAAATTCCAGGGCCTCCCCGAGCGAGGAGAAGGGGACCAGGACGCCACCTTCATCGTCCGTGACTGGGTAGAGCTTTACTTTCGCGCTGGTGCAGATGCCGGGCGACGACGCGTCGCCCCTATGAAAAGCGAACAGGTTCGGGGCCGTTTTGTCATTCAGGTTAAAAGTGTTTCCATCAGGCCCCACGAATTCGGCGTCCACTGCGTTGTCCGCCGCGAGGCCGTAAACATTTGCCCAGGTTGAGAACGTCCCCGAGCATATTATATTGCTGCAGACCATGGCGGACGGCTCCGCGGAACAGATCCGGCAGCCCAGCTGCGCCGCTTCTTTCTGCAGGTCGAATGACGTCACCCCGGCCCCGACTTTTGCCACCCAGTTTTCCATATCGATTTCAATCCCCTTCATCCTGTTGACGTCAATAACTATGCCGTCCGTGAGGACCTGAGCGGTGGTGCTCCCCCCATTGCCCCGGGTTACATAATTAATGCCCCTTTCTCTTGCGAGTCTGACGATACCCGAGACCTCTTCGCGGGTCCGCGGCAGCGCAACATAACGGGGCATGAGAAGGGGGGCAAGTGGGAACGGGTCATGGGAATATGTGACAAGAATGGCTGGATCATTCGAGGCCCACTGATCGCCCGTAATCGCCTGCAGGGATGCGAGGACGTCATCAGAATGGGTGCGCTTGACCTCTCCGCCGCGGGAACGGTAATCGTCGACATAACTCTTCAAGGCGGCCATGACCAGGGAGGGCCGCATCTCAGTGTAGAAGTGGCATTGATAATCGCAGACACCGCAAAGATCGCAGGAATCCGCGATGTCCTCCAGGACGTCCGTCACGGGGACCAAGCCTGACGCAAGCGCCGCGTAAAGATCCATGCGGCCCTGGGGGTAATAGCTGACGTAATGCTTTGCCACACCGGAGGCGCATATTCCGGTCCCCAGGTAATCGATTTTGCACATGGCATAATGACGACACCTTTTGGCCATCTCCAAGGTTGGTCCGTTTAACTTCGGCTTGTTTTCCATGGCCGCCTCCTTTTTATCAGTTTCATTTGTTTGGGCCATATTAAATGTCTTAGTATATTTTCCGGTAAAATCCAGAGATTTGATTGATGAACATTGATTCTGGATTCGTTCGCTGTTTTGGGGACTTTACAAAATCTGATAATCCGCCCTAAGCTATAAAATCCGGATTTTAAAATGGATTTTTATGTACTCGTGGATGTCCGATCATTTCACGGAATTCGCCTCATCATACGACAGGGTCAACCGAATCCTAAGCCTGGGGCTGGATGCGGGGTGGCGCGCCCGCCTGGTCGAAAGGATTGATCCGGCGCCAAGACCCAGGATCTTGGACCTGTGCGCCGGGACCCTTTCCTGTTCCCGCGAAGCGCTCCGGCGCTTTCCGGACGCCAAGGTGACAGCCGTGGACATCTGCCGCCCGATGCTGGAGATGGGGATCGCAAAACT
>JBDKTK010000271.1:0-20838 GCA_039680225.1 Syntrophaceae bacterium | reverse complement strand
ATGGAATCGGGTTTAAGATGAGCGATTATGACCGGCTGTTCGGGACTTTCCAGAGACTCCACAGCGAATCGCAGTTCGAGGGCTCCGGCATCGGCCTGGCGCTCGTCCAGCGGATTGTCCATAAACTGGGAGGCCAGGTCTGGGCGAAAAGCAAGTCAAACAAAGGGGCGACTTTCTATTTCAACCTGCCCGATGTGGCGTGATTGTTTTGTCTGCAGCCCGCCGAGATTGGGGACCCCTGCTTTTTAAGACAGCCAGCCATCGTCCGGATAATCTTATCCCTGAGTGAATGCCCTCCTTTTCTTTGCTGAAATTCAGAGTTTCAAAGAATTCATTTTAGCTCCCGCATTCATTACAATTAATTTAACACGGCCATTTCCGCTATGAGGCGCCCCCGGCCTGTGTTCAAATCCCTGTTTAATCCGCCAATCCAAAGGGAATGGATAAAAGGACTCCAGTGTTTGCAGGCCTGACGAGATCGGAATGGCTTTGCCTTGCGCTTTTTGCGGCTGTCGGATTCGTCAATATGTGGTTCCATGAACTCTGGAGGGACGAGTTCCAGGCGTTCCTCATTGCCCGGGAAAGCGCGTCAGTTCCCGACCTGCTGGAGAAAATGAGATATGAAGGGCATCCCCCTTTATGGGCCCTTTGGCTTTTCTTTATCACCCGATTTTCCGCAAACCCCCTTTACATGCAGCTGTCCCACCTTTTTATCGCCTGCATTTCGGCATACATAATTTTGAGATTTCCTGTGCCGCGCCGGCAAAGGTTTCTTCTGATATTCGGCTATTTCCCGTTGTTTGAATTCCTCTCGATAGTCCGAAGCTATGCCTTGGGTTTTCTGCTGTGCAATCTGTCAATCCTCCTGATCATGTCTTCCCCTGATGCCGGCCCTGTTGCCGGAAAAAGAAAATACCTTCTTATCGCCCCGTTGCTCTTTCTGCTGAGCCTGACGAGCATTTACGGTGTAATGATAGCAGCCGCAATCGGTTTTTATCTTATCCTCGAATTTCGCGAGGAGATGAAATCAGGGCCGGGGTTTCCGAAGCGGGAGCTTATCCTGAGCGGTTCTGTTGTCCTGGCCGGAATGGCCCTTTTTGTATTGTCTGTCATACCGCCCCCGGACAGGATTGCCGATATTCCTGTAGGGTTGAACCTTGAATATTATATGAGAAGGTTTGCCTCGGTAATGACGGGAATATGGAGGAGCTATGCGCCGGTTCCGTCTATCCAGATGGAATTCTGGAACGACAACATTGTTCCCAACAATTTTGTCCGGTTCTTTCTGTCTGTTGTTCTGCTTGCCTTTTCGCTTAAGCTCTTTTTCCGCACGCGCAAGGTTTTCCTTCTGTACTGCTTCGGAACATTTTCCATCCTGGCCTTTTCATTTTTTGTATATAACAGCCCGAACCTGCGCCACTTCGGCCACCTGTACGTAATATTCATGATCTGCCTGGTCCTCGCCGGCCGTCGCGGCTCTGTGGAAAAACTATCGGGGAAAATTGCAGGGATCTTTGTCCCGGTCATTCGGCTGTTGCAGTTTTACGCCGGGGCTGCGGCATCAGTAATGGATTGGGTCAACCCGTTCACGGCCGGGAAAGCCGCCGCAAATTATATAAAAACCCAGGACCTTGACGACCACGTAATCATTGGAGACGAGGACTATGTCCTCACAACCCTGTCCGGATATCTGGGGAAACCCGTCTACCACCTCTCAATTTGCAGGATGGCCACATATGTAACATGGAACAGGGAGCGCCAGCGGACTGTCGAACCACGGGAAATAGTCGAGACTGCAAATATGCTCCAGACGGAAGGGAAGAAGGTCCTGGTCGCGCTCAATTACGAGCTGGAGCCTTGCGAACAGGGCAATCTGAGAAAAATAAACCAGTTTACTGAAAGCGTTACAAAGGATGAGGTATATTATTTTTATAAAGTCAACCCTGCCCCGGATTTCGAAAGTCTCAATCCGGCCGGTTTCCGTTTCAACCCGGATGATCTCGTTATCTCAGATATCCAGAACAGGTGGGCCCTGGTGGACAGCACGAATTCCCATCGGGTAATCGCATACTTTAATCAGAACCGGAAGAGCTATGCGGTGCAGGCGCTGCTGGTCCTGAGGCGCTTTGGAATCAATGAAAAACACACGATCGGCAACTCGTCCTTTTTCCTTGCTTCCGGACAAAGCCCGGAGGGGACCTGTCCCGGCGAGGAGATATGTTCTTTTGATCCCGGGGCAATATCGGTTCGGGAAAAAACGCCCGGATCGAATCCCGGTCATGGTGGGCCCCACACATATGAATTGATGAACGGGGATGAACGGCTCTGGAATTTCGGGTGCAACGCAAGCGCACCTGGAAAAGCCCTTGATTATATAAGGGAGAAAGGGTTTACAAAGATCTGCCGGGTGGGCAGTTTTGTGTACTGGCGCAGGTGATCACTCCCAGCCCCACTTGCGGAACACGCGGCGGGCCTCTTCCGACTTCCCGCCGTGATCCTCGGGTTCCTGTTCGGCAGCTGGTTCGGGGCCAGGCTGGCGACCCGCCTTTCGGGTCCGGGGCTGCAGCGCGGTTTTACAATTTTGCCGGCCTGTCTGGCGCTTATGACCCTCATCCGCTGAAATGCAGGGGCGGCTTCAGATCACCCCAGCCTGGTCAGATATGATTTAAGATTGACCTTTTTCCCGGAAAGCTGAAATTTCTTGCGGATGCTGTTGCGGTGGAACTCAACGGCCTTTGTGGAGATGTTCAGGGCATTGGAGATTTCCTTTGTCGACTTGTCTTCCCTGATCATGGTGACTACCTGGATCTCGCGCGGAGTAAGGCCGAGGTGGTTGGACGTAAGCGTATGAAGGAAAGGCGAAATTATGTCCTGCAGGTGTGTTTCCAGGATATCCAGGTAGGCCTTCTGTTCGGGATCTTCGGATAGCATTTTCAGTTTCTCCAGGTAAGGCAGGACGAGTTTTTTGACGTTCATCAGCACCTTGCTCTCCAGCTCTTTTTTGTCGTCTTCCCTGTGCTTGATCAGGACTTTCAAAGCTGAATTAAGTTCCTGCAGGTTCTTTGACTTGATGGAAAGCTCCCGGTCCCTCTTGTGAAGCGCCTTCAAAGCCCTTTTCTGGTCTTCTATATCCCTGGCGGCGGCAAACACACCCTGCACTTTTCCCGATGCATCCCTGTAAACTGAAGCGTTGAACAGCACGTCGCTTGCTTTTCCTGATTTATGCCTCATCTGCAGCGGGCAGTTCTTTACAAATCCGGACAGAAGCACCCGGTTATGCAGCGTTTCGGCCTTTTCCGGGTGGATGAAATATTCGGCAAAATCGGTGCCGATAAGGGATTTCCTGCTGAAGCCGAGGAACTGTTCCGTGGCCCTGTTCACGTCCGTAATTTTCCTTTCGGGGCTGACGGACATAAGGGGATCGATGCTGGCTTCGATCAGGCTCCTGACATATGCCGAGAATTCCCTCAGGACTTCTTCATTCTTTTTCTGCGCTGTTATGTCGTAGAACAGGGAAAGGATAGCCTCCTTCCCGCCCATCTCGATGACCTCGGCGGACCAGAGGATATCTTTTATTTTGCCGTCCTTCGTCCTCAGGTGAATAAGCTCGTTTTTTATCGCCCCCTCTTTCTTGAGCTTGGCAAGAAGCTCTTCCCGCTCGCCGGCCCTGTCCCAGATATTCAGGTCGTGCGTGGTCCTGCCGATTATCTCTTTCCGGTCGAAGCCGATCAGGTCGAGCCAGCTTTTATTGACATCTATGTATCTGCCCTCCTTCAGTGTGCTGATCACGATAGGGGCCGGGTTGACCTGGAAAGCTATCGAGAAATTTCTGCGGCTTTTCTTAAGTTCGTCTTCAATTTTCTTCCTTCTTGAGATATCCATTACGGACGCAAAAGAACCCCTGATCTGTCCATGCCGGTCATAAACGGGGCCGGCTATCAGCCTTGCGTATAATATTGAGCCGTCCTTTTTTATAATTTCGAAGTCGAACTGTTCTTTGATGCCCTGCTGATGGCGCTTGAGATATCTCCGGCCGCGCCTTACACCAGCGCTGTCCACGAAAGAAAAAATATTCCTCCCTGTCAGTTCGTCGACGGAATAACCCAGCATTTCCGCCATGCGGGGATTGACAAAGACCATGTCGCCGTTAAGATCGAGTTCCCATATGCCCTCCTGGAGGTTTTCCACCAGTTCGCGGTACCTTCCGTTTTCGTTGGGCAATTTTGTTTCCCTTGTTCCGGCTCTTTTCCTGGTCATTGGCGTCCGCTCATTTCGAGGTCCCGTTTCCACTGCGCATTTATATAACTTCCCGAAAGGAAAATACCAGGATTAATTTAGTATTATTCTAGCAATTATTTTGTGTTGTCATAAAGTATTTTTCGGTCTAAAAGATATAATCATTCGATACCAAAAGAAATTCTGATTAATACATCTCGATTAAGATTATTTTGAAAGTTGTTATTTAGCAAGCATGAGCGCAGATATCACACGCATAATCAAAGACGTCCTGGCTAAATATGATGAAAAGGCCGCTTTGAAAAAATTGTGTTCCGAATTTGAGAATTTGGGTTACGAAGTGAGAATTGACGGAAAGGTAAGTTCCGAGCTGCCCGAGATTCAGGATTATTTAAAGCCGGTAACTTTTTCTCTTTACACATTCGGCGTTCTTGAAAAAGAATTTTCGATAAGATTTTCACGATAAAATCCGTTCACGTGATCCACCCCTTGTAGATCCCCCTCAGAACGGATTCGAGAGTCCAGTCATGTGGGGCAGCATATGACTGGACTTTCTTTTTTAACCTGCTGCGGATCCCGTTCCGGGCATAAGAACAGGTCCCGCAATCCGCCTGCCCATTCCGGGAGATAAATACCTTCCTCTCACAGCCGTGTATCTGCCTTTCCCGCATCCTGTATAAGTCCGCATTTATTTCCACTTGCGTATTATCGAATATGCTTCCAAGATGTAAAGGAAAGGATTTTTAACATGGCCAAGCTTGCGGACGTATTATTTGAAGGTTCCTCTTTTACGAAATACTGTTTCGGGGCGTACACCCTTGATTCCGAATTCGATAACGGAGGGGCGGTCTATATTTTCACCCGGAGGACGAAGCCGGGTACGTTCGGCGGGACGCACGTCGTCAGGTACATAGGCCAGTCTGAATCTTTATCCGATGAATTGAATGCCAACGGCGGCCCGGCAGTTGCCGAAAGCCGCTTTGATGCCAATTGCTTATGCGTCATGTACGAAAAGGATTCTGAAATCCGCGCCTCAATCGAAAAAGATCTCCTGAAACACCATATTACGCCTTTCAACCAGCAAACCTGATTATTCCTGGAATCTTCAACGCTGATTCAGGGAAACGGCCGGAACTGTTTCAAGGGAGAAGCCGTGAAATGCACGGGAGAAGCTTCCGGCTATGCCGTGTGCCGCCGCGGATTTTTAAGGATTGCGGTTGGCGGCGCCTTCCTGATCACAGCCCGCCTGCCTTATTGAGCATTATGAAAGTCTGAAGGAACAATTCGGAGACATCCTCGTTTTCCGCTACACCCATTATCTTTTCCCAAGCCCCGTCAGGCACGCGTTTGGGCTTTCTGGAAGAACTCGGCATCCTTATCCGGGCCTGCGGGAATTCACGGCAAAAGGCCTTTTCAATTCTTTTATATTCCCGGTGGGCGGGACAGTTGACATTTCCCGCAGCGGCATCGGTGAACGAGGGGAATTGCCTGCACGCTTCGGGCTTCACTGCATGGATAAGACACCTGTTTTCCTCCAGGAAGCAGCAGTCACCCGGCCTTCCCTGCCTGTAAGCCTCAAGCTTGTCGTTTAACCTGGCCTGGACCATATGGATGGGCTCTCCCAGGGTTTCGGATATTGCCGGCAGCGATTCGAGGTCGACGGGAACGTAATAATTCCTGCAGCAATTCCCGCAAAGCCTGCAAATGAGGGGGACCGTCACATCGTATTGAGGCAATTCGATGACGGCACACGGATAATCGGGATTACCGGCAATCACCTGTATTCTCCCCTGATCTGCCCGACAATTTGCCTCAGGCCGGCGGCGGTGACATCTTCGGGCCGGACCGGCGGGCCCCCCAGCAGTTCGACACGCGACCAGAAGCGCTTCGGCCAATGGGTCATTGCATATCCGCCGTCGTTGCTGAAAAAACTCCCCCAGAGCCCTCTCAGGGCGAGGGGTATGACCGGGACGGGATTTTCCCTGATAATTTTCTCAATGCCCTGCTTGAATACCCCGATCTCGCCGTCATGGGTCATTTCCCCTTCAGGGAAGATGCCCACGATTTCCCCTTCCCGCAGCGCCAGCGATATTTGCTCCATTGCCCGGCTGTACACTTCCGGTTTTTTCACCTTGGAGTGGATGGGAATGGCCTTTCCGGTTTTGAAGATGAAATGCAGCAATGGGAGCCTGTAAATCGGCTCGAAAACGACAAAACGGATGGGCCTGCGGCAGGCCCCCGCAATCAAAGGGCCGTCCACGAGGCTGACGTGGTTGCAGACGACGACGGCCGCCCCTTCGACCGGGATATAATCAAGGTCCCTGGTTTTGACGCGGTACATCATACCGGTAAGCACCCAGACCAGGAAACGCATCGTGAATTCGGGGATGACGGAGTAGATATAGAGGGCGACAATGATGTTGAGGACCACCAGCACCAGGAAAAATTGGGGGATGCCCAGTTCGAATTGGCTGAGCAGGACCGCTCCCATAATGCTCGCCAGCACCATGAAAAAGGCATTGAGGATGTTATTGGCGGCGATTACCCGCGACCTGATCTCGGGCCTCGTGCGCATCTGGATAAAGGCGTAGAGGGGAACGATGAAGAGGCCTCCCGACACGCCGATCATTATGAAATCAAATATCACCCGAATGCTGCCCGGAGAGTGAATAAATTCACTCAAGCCCATGAGGTTCGAAACTTGCGGAGCCTGGTAGGCGAAGAATATGTCGAACCCGAATATGCTCAAGCCTATCGACCCGAGCGGCACAAGGCCAAGCTCCACCTTGCGCCCCGAAAGCCTTTCGCACATCAGGGACCCGGCCCCGACCCCGATCGAGAACAGGGCGAGGAGCAGGGTGACGACGCTTTCCGAGCTGTGCAGGATGTCGCGCGTATATGCGGGGAGCTGGGTCAGGTACGAGGCCCCGAGGAACCAGAACCAGGATATCCCCAGGATGGACTTGAACACGGAATCGGGATCGCGGACCAGCTGGACGGTTTTCCATGTTTCCGTGACCGGGTTCCACCTGATTTTCAGCCCGGGGGAACACGCCGCCGCTTCCGGGATGAAACGGCTTGCAGCATATCCCGCACACGCGATCAGCAGCACCCCGGCGCCCACCATCTTAGGCCCGTTGTCCATCTGGATGAGGATGCCGCCGCCGATAGTCCCAAGGAGAATGGCTATGAACGTGCCCATTTCCACCATGGCGTTACCGCCCACCAGTTCTCCCGGCTGGAGGTGCTGGGGCAGAATGCTGTATTTGACGGGACCGAAGAAAGCCGCCTGCGTGCCCAGCAGGAACAGCAGGGCCATCAGGGCGGCAATATTGCTGAAATAAAAGGCAACGGCCGCCAGCGCCATTATAAAAATTTCCACCAGCTTGATACACCGGATCAGCCTTGATTTCTCGTATTTGTCTGAGATGTCCCCCGCCAGGGCGGAGAAAAGGAAAAAAGGCAGGATGAGGGCCCCCGCCGCCATGTTGATCAGGACGTTGGAATCCACGTCCGGCGACTGCCGGACCCCCTGGAAGGCTATAATCAGGATCAGGGCGTTCTTGAAGACATTATCATTGAAAGCGCCGAAAAACTGCGTCCAGAAGAAAGGCGCGAACCGCCGTATTTTGAGCAGCCCGAACTGGCTCTCTTCTTTTGTTCTCGTCAACCCGGCCATTCGCCCTACTTAGTAGGTTGCCTTTAATTGATCAAGACAAAATTTAAGAGGCATCCCTGTGTTTACTTCCCCCAGCCGGATTTGTTTAAAAATTTCAGGAGATATGAGCAAAGCGCCTGAGAAACAAAACATTCCGGGACAATTTCAACTGAGAGCTAAAGTCCTAATGCAATACAGCCGATGATTATAATGTTTCCGAAAATGATGCCCTGAAGGGAGGAACAACATGAATGTCTCTTTCTCCGGAAGAATAGTTTGCCTAATCGTCGGGACAGTTCTCGTCACCAGCATTTCGCTTCTGATTCCCGCCTATTACCAGTTGACGAATAAAGTTGATGCCGGCTCATTTATAACAACCATGATATTGATAAGCCTCGCCCTGGCAGCAGCGCTGGGGGGCGCCGGTATATTTTTCGTGAAGACTCTTACAAATCCTATCCGGAAAGTGACCGAAATGTTGAGGGAAAGCTTCGAGCAGATCTCCTCCGCATCCGGGCAGGTCTCGGAGAGCAGCCAGCACCTTGCCAAGAACTCCTGCGATCAGGCCTCATCGCTCGAGCACATAGCGGGCTCCATGCAGGAGATATCCCAACTGACGGACAGGAACATCAAAAACGTCGAGGAAGTCACAAAATCCGGTGAGGTAACCGCCCAGGGCATGAAAAAAAGCAATCAATCGCTGAAAAAGACCAGTGAGTGCATGAAGCTCATCGCTGCCGACGGCGAGGAGACATCGAAAATCGTCAGGACGATTGATGAGATTGCGTTCCAGATCAACCTCCTTGCCCTGAACGCGGCAGTGGAAGCGGCACGGGCGGGAGAAGCGGGAACCGGATTTGCCGTAGTCGCCGAAGAGGTAAGAAACCTCGCCCTGCGGTCCACGGCTGCGACAAAAGACACCGAAATACTCATAAACCAAACAATGCAGCACATCCGGGAGGGATCTGATCTCGTCGGCCAGGCAATGAGTGATTTCTACCAGATGGGACAGGATGCAAAAAAGACCACAGCCTTCATAAACGAGATAAACATCTCCAGCAAGGACCAGGCCTTGAGCATTATCCGGGTGAACGACTCTGTAAGGCAGATGAACGATCTGACCCAGCAGACGGCGGCCAGTGCGGAAGAGTCCGCCAGCGCATCGGAAGAGATGAGCGCCCAGGCGGAAAACATGAAATCGGTCATAGATGAGCTTGTGTACCTGGTGGGAAGGGGCAATTCCAACGGCCTGCCCGATCTGGACAGAAAGCTTCTGCCGATGGATGAGGCGTACTGACGGCGTTTCCGGAAGTTTTTATTGTTGAGAAAATGACGTGAAAATAATATGAATCGGTCTCCTTGTTGCAGGAGGCTTTTGAGTTGAATTACACTTTTTTCGACGTCCCGCTGCTCGGCAGCATTCTCAGGATATGCGCCGTGCTGTATTTAAAGTTGACGGGATGGAAAAAAGAAGGACAAGCGCCAAAAGATGATAAGTATATCGTAATCGCGGCGCCTCATACATCCAACTGGGATTTCCCGATTACCCTGGCATTCCTGCTTTCATTCAAAATAAAACCTTGCTGGATGGGGAAGGACAGCATGTTCCGCTGGCCGTTCGGGTCTTTTTTCCGCCTGCTGGGAGGTATTCCCATCGACAGGTCCAGGTCCAATAACGCGGTCGAGCAATCGATTGAAGCGATAAAGAAAAGCATGAAAATGGCCCTGGAGATCTCGCCCGAAGGCACCCGCAAGAGAGTGTCTTACTGGAAAACCGGTTTCTATCACATAGCCCAGGGGGCCGGAGTGCCTATAGCGCTCGGGTTCCTTGATTATGCCCGCAGGGCCGGCGGCTTTGGCCAGGTTTTCAACACGACCGGCAATATTGAAGCTGATATGCAAGCCATTCAACTTTTTTATAAGGGAATTACCGGCAAATACCCCGAGAAATCCAGCCTGGCGACCCTCTCAAGTAAGAATGCCGCCTGATGTAAGAAACTTATTGAATTCTAATAAGTTTTAATGTTACATGTGACACACCAAATGTCACTTGTGACGGTGCAAAAGGCATGACCGGCTCAAACAGGACCAGAAAATGGCGGGAAAGATGTGCTGCCGAGGGAAAAAAATCCTTCACCGTCCTGTTGACAGCCGAAGCCCGGAAGATCATAAATTCAGAAAAAGAAAAGACCGGAGAAAACTACTCTGACATCCTGGAAAGGGCCCTGAAGGCGCTCAATGGCGGCCGTCTCGATGATATTAGGCCGGCAATACCCCAGCCTGCGGCGGGAACGTCGAAGCCGCCGGCAGTTCCTTCCGGCAGCAGTGTCACCAGAACAAGGATTCTCATAGACGATCTTGAGAATTATGAATTCAAAGAGGACAGGATTGATTTCAGCTATAAAAAAGGCCCGGACTATCCCGGCAAGGACCGGAAGGAAAATCTCCTGAAGAAACTTGCCAAATTCCCCGGAAAAAAGAAATGGTTCCGGTAATCGGTCCATATCCTATAAGGAAAAAAAGAGGAATTCGCCTGTCGACAAATCCCTCTTTTTTATTATCCCGGCCGGCATCTTCGCCGCCGCTTTATGGAATGCGAATCCCTTAAGGTTTTTCCACTGAAACGGCCAGCGCCTCAGTGTGGCGGATATAAATTTCGTCTCCTTTTTTAACTTTCTTAAAATTCTTCACCGAAGAATCAACTTTGAAGTTAAGAAGGTCGCCTTCGGGAACTTTCAGCGTAATTGTCCTTTTCTTATAATTTATCTTGTCCACGGTGGCAGTCAGGTCACGGATGTTTACCTTCACTGCCGCAGGCTTGGCGCCCTTGGGAGCAACCTGGACGATGTCCGTTTCACTTGCCTGGGGCTGGTCTCCCCGTGCCTTATCGACCAGGACGGCCACACACTCATAATACCTGACAACCACATTGTCGCCTATCTTGATCTGATCGAAATTCCTTACTTCATCACCTGCCCTGATGGTCAGGAAATTTCCTTCGGGGCCTTTCAGGGTTATGGTGCGGTCCTGTCCGATGTCCTCGACGCTTGCCTTGATTTTAACAACATTAACATTTACAAAACCCGGCCTGGTTTCGGTATTTCTTCCGGCTTTCTGGGCAAACCCGATGGATGCAAAGACGAATATGATTGCCAATATGAGTCCGCATGCAAATGTCCTTCTCATTTCCTCTGCTCCTTTCATTTCTATAAGGGATGTGAGTCCTTGTTGCATGTTGGCGGTCAAATTACAATCGGAAAATATCGCCGGGCTGTTTAAGGATAATTTAAATCTGCCGATAACATTTTTAAGAAGGAGCGAACACAGGAGAGAAAAAATATGGGCGGAAAGAACTGGACCTGCTCTTACTGCAACAGGCCCTGCACCATTACGGAGAACGACATCCGCGTGCTTTCGGGATCGACGTGGATCTCGCCTGAATACGGCCAGTACAGGAGCATAACGACCATAATTGTCTGCCCTAACGAGCTGTGCCGGCAAAGGGCAATTTCCCTGCGCATAGTCCAGTTGAACAATCGCGCCCAAGAAATGCATACTCTGTTCTCCTGGCAGCTCCTGCCCGAATCGGAAGCAAAAACTTTCCCGGATTACATTCCCGAAAAGCTGCGGGGGGAATACCAGGAAGCCTGCCTTTTAAAGGCAAAGAGCCCCAGGGCCTCGGCGGTCATCAGCCGCAAGTGCATCCAGGCGATATTGAGAGATTTCTATGGCGTGAGCGGGCCGAGCCTTGCCGACGAAATTGACTCGCTGAAAGGGAAAATGGATAATACGGCATGGCAGGCAATTGGAATTGCGCGCCAGTTCGGAAACATCGATTCATATCTGAACGAGGATGTAAACCTTTTGCTTGACGTTCAACCCGATGAAGCATCACTCTTAATATGGCTTACCGAGACGCTTTTCGAGGAGTTTTATATAGCCAGGCATGAAAGAGGCTCAAAGCTGGATAAACTCAAGGCGCTGGCCCGGAATAAGGCCGGATAAGGCGGCCTTGATTTCCTGTCTAATCGTAATCATCCAAGAAATCTGCTGTATTTGACCCTTCATTTCAGATTTACGAATTTACATTTTGGGGCTGCACCCTATGGCCCTCGCCCGGGTAATCTGCGAAAATTGATTCGTATTTCAAGGAGATCCAAAGAGGACAAAGATGTGCTGTACGGGAACTACGCTGCATTCCGGAATTGATGAGTCCAAGAGAGGGGCAATGCAGGATGAAGGCTTTTCCACCGGGCACTGGATGAGCGATTATTACGGCATTTGGTGGGAAGTCGTGACAACCAGCGGCGAGACAATCTGGAAAAAGGGCGACCTGGACCCGGAACCCTTTCTGACTTGATCAAATCCGCCTGGGATGCTACCTTCCCGTTATGGCTGAAGTGACGGAAATCTGCACGGTTTGCGCACGGAACAAAAAATTCACCACATGCATCGGCTGCGGGCAGTCTGTTTGCGAATCCTGCTCCCGGTTCGAGTTGATCGGCTCGGGCTGCGGCTGCGTCTGGCCCGCCTATTACTGCCGGAGGTGCTCCCAGGACCCGCATGTCAACCCCAACGCAGTGTTGAGAGAGCCCGAGCCTTGATCTGATTCAGGATTGGGCAAGTTTCAGGAATTTCTCCAGCTTCCCCTTCTCCTGTAAAATCTTCACAGCCATCTCCCTGGCCGTCCCGGGAATTTCCGGCTCAACGTTTCTCCTTACCAGTGAAACAGCATTGACGGGGCATACGCTCACGCACAAACCGCACCCTATGCACTTGTCCGCCGCGACGCACGCAACTTCATCCCGGATTTCGATCGCGCCTACAGGGCAGCGGCCCTCGCTGCAAGTGCCGCAGTTTGTGCACTCTGCGGAGTTAATGCCGGCCTGGAAGGCGCTTACCGCGAAGGCGGTCGGCAATTTAAGCTGTGTCAGTCCTCTTAGTATTGTGCAGCAGCACTTGCAGCAATTGCAGATGAACATGGGCCGGTCTGCGCTGTTGTTGCTGGTATGCACCAGTCCTGCCTTCTCCGCTTTGTCAAGGACGGCATGGGCCTCTTCCCGGCTTATCTCTTTTGCGTATTTACGCCTGGCCAGGAACCTCCCCGGCGAGTCGAATATGAGGCAGACATCCAAAGGCATATCGCACGCCCCCACGCTGATGCGGCAGGCGCAATTCGCCAGCGCTATGAAGTCGACCTCGTTTATAAGCTTCGCAACTTCTTCGTAAGGATGGACCCGCAAAGAGGAATCCAGCGATCTTTCGACGGGGACCACTCTCGCCCCGGGGGTCGGCCTTCCGGCAAAAGACTCCCCGAAAGACTCCCTGTGATAATCCTCCCAGAGCTTCCCGAGTTTTTGAAATCCGGGCCACCCGCCCCTCGTCAAAAAGGGGAATTCAAACAGTCCGGGGACCGTGGCCATCAGCCCATAGGATTTCTGCCCGCCTTTTGAGATACTGAAAATCACGGCCTTATCGGCCATGGACTCAAGGAGCCTTTCGGCATCATCGGCGCTCATCATTGCGGAGTCGGCAATTCGGTCGAGCGGTTTAGGCGAAAAATTCAGGTGGAGGGCCAGCGCCGCCTCTTCAGGCGTAAAAAGGACCTCTAAAATCTCGGTGAAGTGAGTGGATTGAGGCGCTCCCGAAGGATGCGCGTCAAGATTCACACGGAGCTTGTCGTATACGTCCATAAAAACCCCTTTCGGCCGGGTTTCAGTTTCAGGCGGCAAAAACCTTAACCGTCCCGGCAGAGCTTGTCAACAGGCAAAGCTTGAGGCAATCGAGGCGATTTATTGTTGTGCTAAGCACGGAAAAATTGTATTTCTTTCGGGTCACAAAGGAAAAGGGGCCGCAATGGAGAAGTTCGATGCCATCATAATCGGGGCCGGGCTGGCCGGTATCGCAGCCGCTTGCACACTGGCATCGGAGGGCGTAGAGGTCCTGGTCCTTGAGCGCGGCGATTACCCCGGTTCCAAAAATGTAACCGGCGGCAGGATTTATCTGAATCCCGTCCGCGGCCTGTTCCCCGGGCTGTGGGAAGCGGCCCCCCTCGAGAGGTGCATCGTCCGCGAAGGCGTCTCGGTCATGTCTGCGACCGATTCCGTCACAATTGATTATTCCGGCAGCGACATCCGCAATTCCCGCCAGAGTTACAGTATTGTCCGTTCCAAATTCGACAGGTGGTTTGCGGAGCAGGCCGAGTCCCGGGGCGCCATGCTGCTGCCGAAAGTCAAAGTCGACGACCTCATAATTGAAGACGGTAAGGTTTGCGGCGTCCTGGCGGGAGGCGACGAACTGCGCAGCAGCGCCGTGATCGCCTGCGACGGAGCACTTTCCATCATTCCGCGGAAAGCGGGCCTGAGCGGCCCGCCTAAAACACAGAATTACGCAGTGGGTCTCAAGGAGGTCATTGCGCTGGAGCCCGCAATTATAAATTCGCGTTTCGGCGTCAATGACGGCGAAGGCGCCGCGCGCCTGTTCATCGGTGAAGCGACCTCGGGAAAATTCGGCGGAGGCTTTCTTTACACGAACCGGGAAAGCATCAGTCTGGGCCTCGTGATCGGCATCAGGGATTCTGCGGAAAGCGCGGAAATCGATGTGCCGGACCTGCTCGATAAATTTAAAAACCGTCCGGAAATCTCCTGCCTGATAGAAGGCGGCTCGCTTCTCGAGTACTCCGCCCATGTCATTCCCGAGGGGGGCTATGACGGCCTGAGCAAATTGTACGGAAACGGGATCATGGTTGCCGGCGATTCCGCGGGGTTTGCGCTTAACAGCGGTTTCACCGTCCGCGGCATGGAGTACGCCCTGGCATCGGGGCATTACGCGGCCCGGGCGTTTTTGAAGGCAAGGGAGACCGGCAGATTTGATGCCGATGTTTTGAAGCACTACCAGGACTTGCTTGAGGAAAGTTTTGTCCTGAAGGACTTCCGTAATTTCCGCAACGCCCCGCATGTACTGGAGAACCCCCGTCTGTTCAATTATTATCCCGAATTGCTGGGCTCAATCATGCGCGAGATTTATATGGTTCCGGCAGGGCCCAAGGAGAATATTTTCCCCGCTGTAAAAAAACACATGACCGCCGGGGAAATATGGTCCATTCTTAAAGACTTGGGGAGCTTCAGAAAGATATGAGCGACAAAGCGGCGCTGACCGTCAAACTGGGGATTAACGTTTTCAAACCGGGCAAAGAGGCGCACATCAAGATCAGGCCCGGCCTGGAAAAAGACCCGCGCCTCAGGCCCGCAGTGAGGCTTTGCCCTGCGGGCTGCTACAGCCTCAATGAAAACGGGGAAGTCACGCTCAATATCGACGGATGCGTGGAATGCGGGACATGCCTGATCGCCTGCGGCGCGGCTGTCCTGGACTGGAATTATCCGGAAGGCGGGACCGGCGTGCAGTTCCGTTTCGGTTGATTTCAAACAGCTATGAAACTTGATTGGAAAATTTTTCCTGAAAAAACTCAAGGAGGGGAACCATGAATTTTGCATTGACTGAAGAGCAGGAATTGATTCGCAAGAACATCAGGGAATTCGCGGAAAAGAATGTCGACCCCATCGCAGCGGAAATTGACGAGAACAGCCGGCATCCCGCCGAGTTGTTCAAGAAGCTTGGCGAAGGCGGCTGGATGGGCATACCGATCCCCGCGGAATACGGGGGCTCCGGGTCCGATTATCTAACCAACGCAATCGTGGTGGAAGAGCTTTCCCGCTCATGCTCTTCGACAGGGTTTACCGTTTCCATTCACGTAGGGATCGCCTGCATGCTGATAAACCTGTACGGCACTGAGGAGCAGAAAAAGAAATACCTGATACCCCTGGCTAAAGGTGAGAATCTGGGCGCCTTGGTCCTGACCGAGCCGGGCGCGGGCACCGATGTCATGTCAGCTTCGAGTACCGCCGTACTCGATGGGAATGATTATGTGATAAACGGGACAAAAACTTTCATTTCGAATGGCCCGACAGGCGGTACTTATTTGGTTTTTGCATGGACAGATAAGGCTGCGCGCGGGAAGGGGATGACTTGTTTCATCGTTCCCAGGGGAACTCCAGGCATGAAATCCGGGGAACATTTCAACAAAATGGGACTGAGGTCATCTCAAACTTCCGAAGTTGTATTCAAGGACTGCCGCGTCCCCAAAGAAAACGTTTTAGGTCAGCCCGGCCAGGGACTGTCCATTGCCATGAACGGCTTCGATCATGGGCGTGTCGGCATTGCCGCCCAGTGCGTGGGGATCATCCAGGCCGCCCTGGATGAGTCAATCAAATATTCCAAGGAACGCGTCCAGTTCAGCCAGCCCATCGCCAGGCAGGAAGCCATCTCCTGGATGATCGCCAACATGGCGACCGACCTTGCGGCGGCCCGCTTCCTGACCTATTACGCGGCCTGGCTCAAGGACCAGAAGAAGCCCTTCTCGAAAGAGGCCTCGATGGCCAAGCTCTTCGGCGCGGAAGCCGCAATGCAGCATACGATCAAGGCCGTCCAGATCCACGGCGGTTACGGCTACATTAAAGGCCAGAAGGTCGAGCGCCTCATGCGCGATGCGAAGATCACCGAGATTTACGAAGGGACGTCGGAGGCGCAGCGCCTGGTCATTTCAGGAAACGTGCTGCGCTAAAGAGAAAAGCGCTCGTTGAGCTTGTCCAAACGAGCGCCGGTCATTTGTCATTGAGGCGGTCACTTGACGGGCCCAGTGACCGCCCCTTGATGAGAGGTGGGAAAGGTAACATATGCTCAACATCATTGCGTGCTACAAATGGGTCATAGATGAGGCTTATATAAGGAAGACGCCTTCCGGGGGCCTGGATTTTTCAACGGTCGATTACAAGATCGGCGAATATGACCGCAATGCAATCGAAGAGGCGGTACGCCTCAGGGAGGCGCACGGAGGAAAGGTAACCGCCTTGACTGCCGGCGTGCCCGAGTCGTCGAAGGGGGTCAAGGACGCCCTTTCCCGCGGCTGCGACGAGGCGTGTTTCGCCGCGGACGCCTCTTTCCGGGACCTCGAGCCCTCGCAGACGGTCGCCATTCTGGGAAATGCAATCCGGTCAAAACTTCAATTCGATCTTATCATCTGCGGTGAAGGCTCCAGCGACCTTTACGCCCAGCAGGTGGGCCCGCGGCTCGCCGATTCCCTCGGCATCCCCGGCATTTCGTTCGTCCAGAAACTGGAAATAAAGGACGGCAAAATAATCGCGGAGCGCAAGGCCGAGGATGTGACCGAAATCGTCGAGGCGCCCCTGCCCGCGCTGGTAACGGTCCTGCCGGAAATAAACACGCCCCGGATACCCGGCGTCAGGGATACGCTCATGGCCTCCAGGAAAACGGTTATCAACGTGGGCCTGGAAGAACTCGGCCCTCCGGCAGGAGTGAAATTGCGGGTGACCGGGATGGCCGCCGCCGGAATGGAAAGGAATTGCGTGAAATTCGGAAGCGATGCGGCGGGGATCAAAGAGTTTGTAAACGCATTGCGCAAGAGCATTTAAGGATAAATCAATGGCCGGAATCTGGATATTTGCGGAAAACAGGGGCCAGGCGCTGGAGCTGCTTTCCATAGCGCGCTCCCTGGCCGATGGATTGGACACAAAAGTATCAGCCCTGGTATTCAAAGGCGGCCAGGATGAACAGGAGCTGCTGGACTGCGGCGCTGACGAGATCATGTACATGCCTGCGCTTGCCGCGGACCAGGCGCTCGATTCGTATGTCCCGGTAATCTCCGAAGCTGCCGGGAAAAACGACCCGGATATTTTCCTGCTTCCGGCGATTTCCGCCTGCAAGGATTTTGCCGCGCGGATCGCCAACAGGCTGGAAGCGGGACTGTGCAGCAATTGCATAGGTTTGAAGCTGGAAGTGAAAGATGTTGTCATGGAGCGGCTTGCGTATGGGGGAGCGGCCGTGCAGAAAGTCGTTTGCGAATGCCGGCCCGTTATGGCCACAATCATGCCGGGCGCCTTCAACGCCGCCGTGCCCGCGCCGGGGCGGAAGGGTTCTGTTAGCGAACTGCCGGGTCCCCCGGCATCTCCCGTGAAAATCCTGGAAAAGAAAGCGAAGGAAAAAGCCGCGCGCAATATCACCGAATCCAGGGTGATCGTTTCCGTGGGACGGGGATTCGAAAAACAGGAGGACCTCGCCATGGCAAAAGAGCTTGCCAATCTGCTCGGCGGCGAGATTGCCTGCACGCGGCCGATCTCGGAGGAAATGAAATGGCTCCCTGAAGAGCTGTGCATCGGCCTTTCCGGCGTCCAGGTGAAACCGGAGCTGTATATAGGGGTCGGCGTATCCGGACAAGTCCAGCACGTGACGGGCATCCGCAACGCGAGGGTCATCGCTGCAATCAACAAGGACGAGAACGCGCCCATTTTTGGCGTGGCGGATATGGGAATCATCGGCGATCTCTATGACGCGCTGCCGAAGATCATTAAGGAACTGAAGGGATAAACAGAAACAGGCAAACGAAAGCGGCTTTCACATTTGAAAGCCGCTTTTTTATTCGGGGGGGATTTCGTCTTCGCCCCTTTCCCTGACCTCGGCCCTCCAGGGGTTCAGGTAAGAGGCACAGCCGTCTCCGACCTGCAGCTGGTCGCGATAGAAATCGCCCATGCCCGGCAGGTCCATCATCCGGCAGATGTACCTTTTGCCGTTCCAGAAAAGTTCCGGGCACCTTTTGCCCACGGAGCCGGGGTGGCGGTAGCGGCCGAAGGTGCAGGTCCCCTTGATGCAGCAATAGCCGCAGCCCACGCAGGTCCTGGATTCCCGATATGCGCCGGTTATCATTTCCCGATCAGTCTATCTTCCAGGTCGTGCCGGCGGCGGAATCCTTGATGGACACCTTTCTGGCGATCAGGGCATTGCGGATTTCGTCAGCGCGTTTCCAGTCCCTGGCAGCCCTTGCCTGGTTTCGTTCCTGAATGAGCTTTTCCACTTCAGCTATATCTATTCCCAGCTTGCGCGCCTCGCGGTCGCGGTCTTTCAGGAAATAATCGTCCGGGTCGTCGAGGAAAAGCCCGAACACAAATCCCAGTTCCTTCAGGATCTCCCGGCCGCGGACCAGGGCCGTCTTGTTCACGGCTGATTTCTGTTCCGCTATATAAGCGTTTATCGTCCTGACCCCGTCAAACAAATACCCGATGGCCCGGGCCGAATTGAAATCATCGTCCATGGCCTCGGTAAATTTTTCCTTCAGCCCGGACATTTTCTCGACAAGCTCATTTCCTTTGGCGTCCTGGGTTTCAGCAGACCCGGTTTGGGACACGGCATCCTTGATTGATTTGAGAGTCGCATAAAGACGGTCCATGCCGGCCCGCGCCTCGGACAGCGATTCATCCGAAAAATCAATCGGGCTGCGGTAATGCGTCTGGAGGATGAAAAGCCGCACCGCTTCGGGATGATACTTCTCCAGTATGTCCCTGATGGAAAAGACATTGCCAAGGGACTTGGACATTTTCTCGGAATTGATTTTTATGAACCCGTTGTGGATCCAGTACTTCGCCAGGGTCTGTCCCGATGCGCCTTCGGACTGGGCGATCTCGTTTTCGTGATGCGGGAAAATCAGGTCCTCGCCGCCCCCATGGATATCGAAAGTCGTGCCGAGGTAACGCTGGCTCATAACGGAGCACTCAATGTGCCAGCCCGGCCTGCCTTTCCCCCAGGGGCTTTCCCACCAGGGCTCGTTCTCTTTGCTGGCCTTCCACAGCGCGAAATCCATGGGGTTCCTTTTTTTCTCCCCCACTTCGACCCGCGCTCCGGCTATCATATCATCGATGTTCCTTCCGGAAAGCTTTCCATAACCCCTGAATTTATCCACGGCGTAATAGACGTCACCACCGTCGACGACATATGCCAGTCCCTTGTCGATGAGTTTGCGGATAAGCTCGATCATGCCGGAAATGTTTTCGGTCGCTTTCGGCGCAATGGTGGGCCTGGCCACTCCAAGTGCGTCCATGTCCCTGTTGTGCTCGATGATGAATTTTTCCGATATGTCTGCGATCGTGACATGTTCCGCATTGGCCTTGTTGATGATCTTGTCGTCCACGTCGGTGAAGTTTTTAACATAGGTTACGTCGTAGCCGCGGAAACGCAGGTATTTGGTTATTGTGTCAAATACGACGGAGGAGCGGGCGTGGCCTATATGGCACAGGTCGTAAACTGTTATGCCGCAAACGTACATCCCCAGTTTGCCTTCTTCGATCGGGACCAGGTCCTCCCGGCGCCTTGTCAATGTGTTGTAAACTTTTACAGCCATAAACCGTCTCCTTTACAGATCAGGGGAACAGGGCAATGTTGCCCAGACCGGAGCACTCCTCCAGTCCGCACATTATATTCATGTTCTGGACGGCCTGCCCCGCCGCGCCTTTCACAAGGTTGTCGATTGAGGAAACTATGACGGCCCTCCTGAGGTCCGCGTCGACCGCCAGGCCGATCTGACAATTGTTGGTGCCCTTGACAGACGAGATATTCGGGTAGGAGCCCTCTTTCAACACCTGGACGAATTTCTCCTTTGCATAGAATTCATTATATACGTCCAGCAGGTCCTTCGTTGTAATGCCTTTTTTCAGTCCCGCATAGATTGTGCTCAAAATGCCCCTGTTAACAGGCAGCAGGTGGGGAGTAAAAGTTATCCGCACATCCGAGCCGGCCGCGGCGCTCAGTTCCTGCTCGATTTCCGGGGTGTGCCTGTGCTTGAGAATATTATAAGGCTTGAAGCCTTCGTTCACTTCGCAGAACAGCGATCCCGTCTTCGGCTCCCGGCCGGCGCCGCTCACGCCCGATTTCGAATCCGCGATTATGGAAGCGAGGTCGACGAGCCCGCTCTTGAGGGCGGGGGCGAGGCCGAGGATGATGCTCGTCGGGTAGCACCCCGGGTTGGCTACGAGTTGTGCGGATTTCAGCTTGTCCCGGTAAAGCTCCGGCAAGCCGTATACTGCTTTGGAAAGATAATCCGG
>JBDKTK010000270.1:0-1893 GCA_039680225.1 Syntrophaceae bacterium | reverse complement strand
GTGCTCCGAGGCGGCCGACACCTGGTCCGAAGCCTCCCGGATCCCCTGTATCGCGCGGATGATGGGCCGCGTGATGGTCCGCAGGAGAAGCACGGCGAAAGTCAGTCCCACCACCGCGCCGAAGAGGATGAAAGCCATGATGATCTTCTTGCTGCTCGAAGCGCCGGACGTATAGCCGTCCGTTGCCCCCACGGCCACCTCTCTGGCGGCCTTCAGCGTCCTGCCCTGCGCCTCCTCGATCCGCACAATCGATTTTTGCCGCGTCTCGTTGTTCTTGACGCGCATGGCGAATTTTTCCTGGTACTCACCGGCAAAATTCTTGAGCTTGTCCGAAACGTTCTTTGCCTGAGAGATCGCCTTGAGGGCTTCGCCGACGTTTTCCGGGTTCTTTCCGTACAGGAAGTAATTCACCGCGGCCAGCCGGGCCTCCAGGCTCGCCGTATTGATGCCCAGCGACTGGCTGTAATTTTCGAGCCCTTCCTTGAGCAGCGCTTCCGTTTTGGTCAGTTCGGCCTGGATATCGTCGACGTACACGCCGGCGCAGACGACCAGGCGCCAGGGCTTGAAATACTTGGCGAAGGCGATCTTCGGAAAGATCTCGTCCCCCTTGCCCGGCTTGGTCCAGTAGTATTCGGTGGTGGATTCCCCGGCCATGACGGCGTCGCCCACGACCTGCATCATGAACGTTACGCCGGTCTTCTTGTCCTCGATTTTGCTGAAGTCCTGCCCCTCCATTTCAGGGTTGTTCCCGTGGGCGGCCAGGGTCAGGTTTTCCTTGACGACGAAAAAGTAGTTGTTCCCGTCGAAATGCAGGTGCCTGATCGCCTCCAGGGCATCTTCCTGCGGCAGCTGCTTCTCATGGTAATGCTTCAGTATGTCGTAGCCGACCTCGACGACCGCCCGGATCTGCTTGTTGGCGTTCGCCTTCAGACTCTCGGCGGTTGAATCCAGGAAGCTCCTGCTGACCTTCGCGGACACCTTGTTGGAGTCGATCCGCGCCCTGGAAGCTATGCCCGCCCCGATCTCCTGGAGGTTCGCGAGGATGGCGGCATCTTCGTCCTCGAGCCTTTTCAGTTCCTCCGCCGATTTCTTGTAGACCTGGAGCGCCTGGACGATTTCGTCGGCCTTGCGGCCGTCCGCCATCTCGCTCTTCAGCCCCGAAGTGAGAGCTTCGAGCTCATTGATGGACTGCAGCAGTTTCTTGTAGGATTCCTCGCTTTTCTTCAGCATGAAATCCTTTTCGAAATTGCGGGCTTCCAGGAGCTTGGCATCGACGTCCCGCGCCGAGCCGTTCAAATGCCCCAGGTCCACCGAGCGGCTCAGGCTCACGAACCCCGCGGCCCCGATGATCATGGCGATAACGATCAGCGCAATGAACCCCCCGAAGATCCTGCCTCCGATTCCCATTTGGAACCTTTTCATCTATCTCCCCCGGTTGCTGTGAGATTGTCGCAAGCTGCGCAGGTACACCCCCCGGCACCTGAAAATGCGCAACTGACGTAAGCGGAATGGCTGAGTTACATCACAACTGAACGATTTGGAAAGAAAATATTTCTCATTGGCTCACATTTTGTCAAACAGCAAATGATTCCCCCGAAAACGAAGTGAGAGCCTCCCGTATTCTGAACGGCACCGCTGCTTTTCCTCGAGACATAACCCACCTGGATGTCTCAGGATCGTATCATTACTCTCGGCACCTCCGAGCAGATTCTTTATACCTAACTGCATATTCTGACGAAATTCTGGGAAGGCCGCCCGGTATGCTTTTGCGGGCCGCGGCGGCCGGAATCCCGAAGCCCCACCCGCCTGCGGGCAAAAAAAAACCGGAGCGGCGAGCGTGGATATCTTCCCACGCTCGCCGCTCCGGTCTCATGCGTTTTCGGCGGCCCGACG
>JBDKTK010000269.1:0-8470 GCA_039680225.1 Syntrophaceae bacterium | reverse complement strand
ATGGACGGCGACGTGCTGGACGCCCCCGGCATGAAACTTATAAAGAACCGGCACAACTGCCTCGTTGTCGTCGACGAGGCCCATTCGTTCGTAGCGATCGGGAGCGGCGGGCGCGGGATCGCCCGCGGTGTCGCGGATGTTGCGGTAGGGACCCTGGGAAAGGCCTTCGGCCTGTTCGGCGCTTTCGCCCTCCTCCCGGAGGGGTTCAAGGAATATCTCTTCAATTTCAGCTCGCCGCTTATTTACTCGACGACGCTGCCGGAAGCCCATGCCGCCGCCGCCGCGGAATCGCTGCGGATCATTGAAGCAAGCAGCGGCCGGCGCCTGCGGCTGCGTGAAGCGGGCACCCGCATGAAAGAGGGACTGCTGGCCAACGGCTTCCGTGTGTCGGGAGATGCCCATATACTCGCTGTGGAGATCGGCGACGAGGCGCGGACGGCTCAGCTGTCGCGCCGCCTGCTTGATAAAGGCATTTTCGTCCTGTCCGCGCGATATCCAACCGTCCCTCTGCAGCGAGCCATATTGAGGATCAGCATGACCGCCCTGCATGAGGAGGCTGATATAGATATGTTTATCAAGACCGTCACGGAGACCCATGGAAAGCTCAAAGAAATTCAGTAAACCGCTGTTCGTAACGGGAACGGATACGGGCGTCGGCAAGACCGTGCTCTCGCTCATGATGATGCAGTATTTCTTTGCGAACGGCTTCGCGCCTTTTTACCTGAAACCGGCTCAGACCGGCTGCAACGGCCCTTATGATGCGGACAGCGACGCCCGGTTCATTTACAGGAATGTTGCAGCGCTCCGCGGCGCCGATCCTGCCGCATCGGTCGTATACTGCTTCCGCACTCCCAAAGCGCCGCTGATTTCCGCCCGCGACGAAGGAAAAACCATAGACGCCGGCCATATCGAAAAAATCGTGAGGGGCAAATTGCCGGCCGCGAACCCTTTGATCATCGAGGGCGCCGGCGGCGCCCTTGTGCCGGTGGCAAACGGAGTAATGATGGCGGACCTTGCCGGACGGCTTAACGCCCTGCCCGTAATAGCGGCGCGCGCCGGCCTGGGGACGATCAACCATACTCTTCTGACCGTCGAGGCCCTCGCGGCGCGGGGATTGAAAGCGGCGGCCATAGTTTTCCTCGACGGCGGCAGCGAGCCGACGCCCGCGGGCATGATCGAGGAAAATATCGCCGCAATCGAATTGGCCTGCGGAATAAAAATTGCCGGAACGATCGGCAGGATAACGGATTTCGCCGACCCCGGAGCGGAATGCTGCGACACCATTGCCAGGCTGGCGGAATTGATTTTTCTATCGGAAGGGAGCCAACAGTGTTGAAAATAATAAACGAACTGCAGGAAAAGGCGACGGCGTCCGGTATCTCGGAGGACGAGGCCTTTGCGTTGTACACGGCGGGAAACGAGTACCCGTATCATCTTTTTTCAGCCGCTTCGGCGCTCCGGGAGCGCTTTAAGGGAAAGACAATCGGATTATGCGGGATCGTCAACGCCAAATCCGGCAGGTGTTCCGAGGACTGTAAATTCTGCGCTCAGTCATCGCATTATGAAACTCAGGCCCCGGTCTATCCCCTCCTTTCCTCCAGCCGGATAGTAAGAGAGGCGGAAGCGCTGGCGGACAACGGAGTGAAAAGATTCGGCATAGTCACAAGCGGGAAAAAGATAACCGGCGACCGGCAATGGCGGGAGATCCTCACCGCCGTAGAGCAGATCGGCGCGCGCGGCATCCAGGCATGCGCGTCGCTCGGCATAATCGACCGCGCCAGGATGGTCCGGCTCAAAAACGCCGGGCTTTACCGCTATCATCACAACCTGGAGACATCCCGGAGCTTCTTCCCCAATATCTGCACTACGCACGATTATGAAGAGGACGTGGAAACAGTCCGGGTCGCCAAAGGGGCCGGCCTTTCCGTGTGTTCAGGCGGCCTGATCGGGCTGGGCGAGACAATTCATCACAGAATTGAAATGGCGTTCACTTTGAAGGAACTCGATGTGGATTCCGTCCCCGTGAACATCCTGAACCCCATTCCGGGCACCCCCCTGGCGGACATTGATCCACTGAGCCCCCTGGAAATCCTCATTACAATCGCCGTCTTTCGTTTTATCCTGCCCTCAAAGGATATAAAACTTTGCGGCGGCAAGGAAAAAAACCTCCGGCAGCTTTTGCCTCTGAGCATCCTGGCCGGGTGCAATTCCCTGATGACGGGGAATTACCTTACCACCACGGGCAGGAACGCCGGGCTTGACCTGGAGATGATTCGCGACCTCGGCCTGATTCCCGCCTGAATTCAGGTCCTCGAAATCGTCCCGATCAGGGAAATTGCATATCAGTTGCATTTTCGGCCTTTTTGGGCTAACTTCAAAGCATGAAAAAGGGCGAACACTGCAATGCAGACGAAATGCTGAAAAGCTCGGGACTGAGCCGGACTGCGCAGCGCCTGAGCGTCCTCAACGTCCTGCTCAAGGAGGAAAAGCCCCTGAACGCCAGGGAGGTCCTCGACCTTTGCGGGGACAGGAGGATGAACAGGGTCACGGTATACCGGATCATGGAATCCTTCCGGAACGGGGGGATAGTACGCGAACTGCCGACCGAATCGGGCGTGAAATATTTTGAGATAGCGTGCAGGCACAATCCCGTCCACCCGCATTTTTACTGCCGGGACTGCGGCGCCATGTCTTGCCTCGGACCCCTCACCGCAACCGACATCTGGGAGTGGTTTGCCAAGCCCCATGCTTTCCGGATTGACCACATCAGCGTTAACATCACCGGCTTATGTAAAAATTGCAGCAATAAATAATGCAAAATAGTTGCTAAAAGGATCGGCAATGAATCGAATCGAATTCAGGGTTGTTCTGTTTGTTTTAATATTAATGCCGCTGGTTTTCGCCGGCCCGGCCCGGGCAGCCGGGAAGGTCCGGGTTTCCGTGAGCGTTCCGCCGCAGGCCTATTTTGTCGAGAGGATCGGGGGCGATAAAGTGGACGTCCAGGTAATGCTGCCCGGCCACAGCGACCATGACTCCTATGAACCGACGCCCCAGCAGCTTATCAGGCTTGCGAAGGCGCAGATATACGTGCGGGTCGGGGTCCCGGGCTTCACCTTTGAAACCCGCCATATCGATCCGGCCCTCGCCAAAAAGAAAATTAAATTGATAACCATGTCGGACGGAGTCAAACTGCTGGACGACGACCCTCATATCTGGGCCGCGCCCTCCGCCGTCAGGCAGGCCGCCTTTAACATTTACAAGGGGCTCTCGGGTTTCGATCCCGCCGGCAGCTCATATTACAAGCGCAACCTGGATTCCTTCGTGAAAGACATCGACGCCCTCGACAGGGAGATCAAGGCGCTGCTGAAAGGAAAAGAGGGAGGGACGTTCCTCATCTATCATCCGGCCCTGGCCTATTTTGCGGCCGAGTACAAATTGCGCCAGGTTTCCATCGAAACTGAAGGCAAGTCGCCCAGCGCGTCCCATATCCGCGGCGTCATCGACCTCGCCAGGAGCAAGGGCATAAAAAAGGTCCTCATCCAGAAGGGTTTCGACCGGAAGAACGCCAAAACCATTGCCGCCGAGATCGGCGGAAGCCTGGAGGAAATCGACCCGCTGGACCGCAACTGGCTGAGCGGGACAAGGAACACTGCAATTAAAGTGAGCGGGGCGTTAAGAAAATGAAAAAGCTCATAGAGGTCAGAAATCTTTATTTCGGGTTCGGCAATGCCCCGCTGCTCGAAGATATAAACATCGACATTTACGAGGGCGACTACATCCTGATGATGGGCCCCAACGGCGGGGGCAAAACAACGCTCCTTAAACTCATAACGGGGATATTGAAGCCGTGGAGGGGCGAGATCAATATTCACCCCGCGATAAAAAACCGGCTCGGCTATGTCCCGCAGTTCTCCGATTTCAACCGGAGCTTTCCCATCAGCGTGCTTGATATGGTCCTGACAGGCTGCATCGGCAGGGGCAATTACCTGAAGAGATACACAGGTGCAGACCGGGACAAGGCCGCCGCGATCCTCGAGAGGCTCAACCTTGTCGAAAAAAGGAACGAAAACATCAACTCCCTCTCCGGGGGTGAAGTGCAGCGGCTGCTGATTTCGCGCGCCCTCGTGTCGGACCCGGCCGTCCTGCTCCTTGACGAGCCGACCACGTCCATCGACCAGCCGTCCCAGTCAACTCTCGTTGACCTGCTCAACGACCTGCACAGGGACATGACAATCGTGATCGTGACCCACGACCCGACGCCTTTCGCCGGTATTTACAAGCATGTGGCCTGCGTGAACCGCAGCCTTCATTACCATAACAGGGGAGAGCTGGAGGCGGGGCACCTGGAAGACGTCTACGGCTGCCCGGTGGAATTGCTCGGGCACGGGATACCGCACGTGCTGCTCAACAGGCACTGATCGAGCGCGAGATGCGGGGGCGCACGGCCATGCGCCCCTATGAACAGAAGAAGGAGTTCAATGGAAATACTCTCCTACGAATTTATCCAGAACGCCATTGCTGCCGGCATCCTGGCCAGTATTGCCTGCGGCCTGATAGGACCGTTCGTAGTTTCGAAGAGGATGGTATTCATCAGCGACGGACTGAGCCACACGGCCTTCGGCGGGCTCGGCATTGCTTACTGGGCGGGCTTCAACCCGTTATACGGCGCGATCGGGTTCGTGCTGCTGACTGCCGTGATCATCGGCCTTTTTGAAGAAAAGAGCCTTTACCGCAACGACCTGCTGATCGGCATCCTGTGGTCGGTCGGGATGGCGATCGGGATTATTTTCATCTATCTGACGCCCGGCTTCACGCCCGACCTCATGAGCTTTCTTTTCGGGAACATCCTGACCGTGCCCCGGTTCAACATCATTATCATATCAGTCCTGGTCTGCCTCGTGCTGCTCTTCATAACCGTATATTTCAAGGGTTTCGTCTCAATTACGCTGGACGAGGAGTTTTCCCGCGCCCGCGGGCTCCCGGTGAGGGCCCTCAACGTCGGCCTGCTGCTGCTGGTCGCCGTATCCATTGTGGCGCTGATCCAGGTGGTGGGGATTGTTTTGATAATCGCGCTGCTGACGATACCGGTGGCCATAGCCAACGAGCTCTCGATCCGGTTCAAGACTATTATGCTGATTTCAGTTCTGATCGGGGCGCTGATCTGCCTGGGCGGACTTGCGGTTTCTTATTTCGTTGAGTTGCCTTCCGGAGCCGTCATTATCCTGATCGGGGGCGGCCTGCTGGGGGCTGTAAAATTCCTGAAGGCAGCCGCTCACGGAAAGCTTACATCATCGGCGCCGGGGTAAAGGTCAGGATAAAAATGAGGATGGTGAGCCAGCCGATCATCTTCCTCCTCGGATCGAGGGGCACCCAGTCGTAAACCACGGGCGGGTGTTTGACTCCGACGAAAAACGGAAATATCGCCCAGATAAGCCAGCCGGCACTGACAAAAACACCGAGAAATACGATGACCGCAACAAAAACCCACCCCAGGTATTTCTGGCGATAGCCGAAAAGGGCATAGGCCACATGGCCCCCGTCGAGCTGCCCGACAGGCATCAGGTTGAGGGAGGTCACGAGCAGGCCTATCCAGCCGGAAAAGGCCAGCGGGTGAAGCACGACATCCATCCCCTCCGGCAGCGGCCCGTGCACCATCCAGCTCAAAAAAGTCATCAGGGCCGAGGACCCCAGCGTTATGGCCCCTTCCGAAGGGATCGGCTGCATTTTTGAAAGGCACAGGCCCGTTATGAGTATGGGGATTGTCACCACAAACCCGACCAGCGGCCCGGCCGCGCCGATATCGATCAGGGAACGGCGGTCCATGATGGGGGACTTCATCTTGATGACGGCCCCGAATGTACCAATAATGGAAGGGGCGGGGATAAACAGGGGTAAAGTGGCGTCCACCCCGTTGCGGCGCGCCATGTAGTAATGGCCGAATTCATGGGAGCCCAGGATAAAAAGGAGGGAGCAGGCAAAAGGGACTCCCTTGAGCAGGCCGGCATAGTCTTCCAGCGGATCAACCCCCTGCTGGAGAGCGCCGGCAAAGATGGTCGTGAGGACAGTAATAAGGAAAAGGGTAATATGGAGGATCGGGATTTGTTTCTTTCCGGGGGCAACGGATTCCGGCCGGCTGTCTGGATATTCCATAGATTTCAGATACAAAAAGGGATCAATGATGATCCCTTTTCAATTAGCAGGTCCTGATGCGAACAGGTTATTTGTTTATTATTTCCTTAAGCTCTTTTCCAACCTTAAAGAACGGGAGTTTCTTGGGGGAAACTTTGATATTGCTGCCGGTCTTGGGGTTTCGCCCGGTATAGGACTGATATTCTCTGACGACAAAGCTCCCGAAACCGCGGATCTCGATCCTGCCGCCCTTCTTCAATTCATCGACAAAACCGTTGAAGACCAGGCTTATTATGTCCATGGCCTTTTTTTCAGTCAGATTCTCTTTTTTGCTCAAAGCCTCGATCAAACCGGATTTATTCATAACTACCCCCTGCGGAACTCCCAACCCTGTGATGTTGGAATTGCTTAAGTTGGTTGAAAATATTATTTATTTTGCCTTGAAAGTCAAGTCTAATTTTCTCAAGTTCAACGTCTCAGTGACTTGCGTCAATATTGACCCAGTTTCTTTATTTCCCATTTTTTCAGGTGCCGGTAGCTGCCCTCCTTCAGGTCTCCGAGGTCGATTTCCCCGATTCCGACCCGGACGAGCCGGGCGACGGGGTGCCCCAGCTCTTCGAAAAACCTGCGGATCACCCGGTTGCGGCCTTCATGGATCGTCACGTAAACCCAGGTGCTCCTCGGATTGCGGTCTTCAACCTTGAACTCTACAGGCTTGAACATGCCGTCCTCGAGCTTTACCCCTTTTTCAACGGCCGCCACGTCTTTTGCAGTAATGCCGCCCCTGACCTTTACCAGGTAGCGCTTGGGCATTTTGAACTTCGGGTGCTGGAGCCTCTGAGCGAAATCTCCGTCATTTGTGAGCAGGAGCAGGCCCTCGGAATCGTAATCCAGGCGCCCGACCGGGAAGATCCGCTCCACGATGTCCCCCAGCAGGTCCCGGACAATGGGCCTTCCCTCCGGGTCTTTGAGCGTCGTCACGTATCCCCGTGGCTTATAGAGCATTACATAGACCCGGGAAACTTCCGTGGAGATCAGGCTTCCATCCACCCTGATCTCATCGAGTTCGGGGTCGGCCTTGGTCCCGAGCTCCCTGACAACCTCGCCGTTTACTGAAATCCGGCCTTCCAGGATCATCTTTTCCGCCGTCCGGCGGGAAGTCACGCCCGCTGCCGACAGGACCTTCTGCAAGCGCTCTCTCATTATTCTCCTGATTCTCCTGCCTTTTCGGGGCCTTCGACCATGCCGGCCGTTTCGCTCCCGCCGGCTTCGTTCCGTCCGGATTGACTCTGGCCGGCTTCACTCCCGGCTGTTTCCCCCGGGATTGCTTCGCCCGGGTCGGCTTCATCATACATCGCTTCGCCCTGATCCGGTCCGCCCTGGTCGTTTTCGCTCTCTCCTGCTTCGCCCAGGGTTGCTTCACTCCGAACTGCTTCGCTCTCGCTTGCTTCGAATATGTCGCCTGTCTCGCCCATTTCATCCTGAAGCTCTTTAAGCTCTCTCAAGGTGGGCAGTTCGCTCAGGTCCTTCAGATTAAATGATTCCAGGAACTCCCGGGAAGTGCCGTACATCATTGGCCTTCCCGGCACATCCTTGCGGCCCAGCATCTTTATCAGCTTTTTCTCCATCAGACCCTTCAGGGGGCCGCTTACATCCACGCCGCGCACCCTTTCTATATCGGCTTTCAGCACGGGCTGACGATAGGCAATCACCGCGAGCGTCTCCATCGCGGCAGGGGAAAGCGAGCCGGGCTTTATGCCCCTTATCTTCCGGACCCAGGAGGCCAGATCGGCCCTGGTCCTGAACTGGTAGCCGCCCGCTATTTCTTCGAGGGTGAACCCGCCTGCCCGGTTGAAATGCTCCTCTTTGATTTCCTCTATTTCCCTGAGGATATCCGATTTTTCCGCCACATCGCCCAGTGCGTCCTTCATTTTATTTACGGACAGTGGCGTTTCCGAGGAAAAAATCATGGCCTCGATTATTGCTCTTAAATCCTCCATTATTCCTCCACCGCAAGAAAGATCCTGATCACGCCGAAAGGCGCGGCCTGGCGGGCCCTGATCATTTTCAGTTTCATCAATTCCAGGATCGCAAGGAAATTATAGACAAGCCTCCTCCGGGTGAATCCCTCCCCGAGCAGTTCATTGAATGTCATGTCTTTTGCTGATTGCAGTCTCTCGAGGATTTCACTGATTGTATCCGTAAGCGAAAACCTCTCCCCTTCAATTTCCATTATATCCTCTTTTTTCATTGTCGAGAGGACTTTCTGGAAGGCTGCTATCAGATCAAAGATGCTCAGCTCCAAAACCTCCTGGTCGTCGCGGACCGACTCGCGTTCCGG
>JBDKTK010000268.1:0-3819 GCA_039680225.1 Syntrophaceae bacterium | reverse complement strand
CAGGATGCCTTTCGCGACCAGGGCCTTGTTGATTTTATCCTCCGGCATGGCCCGGCGCAGGACGTTCAGGGCAATGCCCCGGCATGCCTCCTGGAAACCGAGGAACACGCTGAAATAGGCGGTCATGACCGCGAATATGTTGAGGATGAGCGACAGCACCTGCACGACAGTGCTGCGCGCCCCGTGCCCGGTCATCATGGAGGCCACCATGGCGAGCGCCGAGATGTTTTCCCGCGAGGCCTCCACGGCCGCCTCGTGGCCCATCGCCAGCGTAAAGGACACCGCGTAAAAGAATACAACAACGAACAGGATGCCGAAGGCAATGTTCATGGCCCGCATTGCCCGGCAGCGTGCGACCTCGATGGATTGCTCCTTTGCCCTGTACGAGACGACCATGGGCGAGATGCTCTGGATAAAGAGGATTGACGTGAGCGTGAACGGCAGCATTATTATGGAGTCTTCGAGCAGTTTCCCGAACGAAGGCAGCGCGCCGATATTTTTCAGGCTCCAGGCCGGGACCATTGAAAAGCCGAGGAATGCGACGACGCAGAGCTTGGTCAGGACGAGGGCTGTCGCGACCTTGAACAGCAGCTTTTCCCCGCGGGACGCCACGGCCACCAGGAATATGATAAGGGCCAGCCCGTAGAGGGGGTTGTCGGAAAGCAGTGTCTTCGTCCATCCGAACGTGTGAATGAACGAGGCGCTGTCGTTGGTAATGGCGGTTGAGTAAACAAACACCCAGATCACGAGCATGATGAAATACAATATGCCGAGCGCCATCCCCCAGTTCCTGCCCAGGTAGCCCGAGATCACCCCGGGGTAGTCCGTGCACACGCGGGATTCGGCCAGGGTGTTCACGAACAGGCGCTGGAACAGGTACATCGCCGGGTAACCTATGGCGGACGAAAAAAGGAAGACCCAGAGGCCCGCCAGCCCGACCTGGACGGGGAGGAAAACGATGCCGGCCCCGATCGCCATGCCGATGCTCATGATCACCCAGCCCCAGTCGGTGCTGTTGAACCGGGTCGCCTCTTTCCATTCCGGCGAATTTTTGTCCGGGACGGCGATTTCAGGTTGAACGGCGGTCTGGGCCGGGCTGCTTGCTGTTTCCATTAATTCCATACCTCCCGGTCGGGGCTGACATATTTTCGACCATGTGCGGGGATTAGTGAGTCATTGTCGGTAATGCGAACAGGTTAAGGGTTGGTCCGGGACCCGCCCTCCCTGGCTTTTAACCTCATCTCCAGTGCGGTTTGCAAGCGAAGCTTTTCAAAAAACGATCAGGCCTGACCGCTGCGCGTCGCCTTATCTTGAAGTATATGGACCACGGTTGAATCAACCAGCTGCATGCCTTCCAGCGAGATCTTGCTCAGGTTGCGGATCGACTCTTCCGCCGACCTCCCGAGCACGCCGTCGTCCTTGGAGAGGCCGTAGCCGGCCAGGGCCATGAATGCGGAGCGGATTGCCGCTTCCGCGCCCGTTGTTATCTTCATGGAACAGCCGGACTTTGCCCCGTCGCAGATGATCCCGCATAAATCGCCGACGACGTTGTCGACGGCAAAGTTTATTTTCTCGTTATCGATCCCCGCCCTTTGATAGACGATCGCGATCGAGGCGGCAATGCTGGCCGCGATGGCGCATCCGCAGATGACGGACAGCTCCCCCGTGAAACACTTGATATAGGAGTTGACGGCGTGGCTCACGGCGATGCTTTCCTGGATCCTCGGCAGTTCGATTTCCTGGTCGCGGCCGACGACGTAAGGGACCAGGATTGTGAGCACGCCCTGGTTGCCGGAACCGCCGCTGGTCATGACCGGCTCGGCGAGCCCTCCCATTCTCGCATCCACGGCGGAGGCGACCTTCTGCTTGGCGCGGTGGAAAAGGTCGTCCGCCTTGAAGCCCTGCTTCATCATTTGCCGGAGCTGATAGGCGTTCCTTTTCAGGTCGATGCCTTTTTCTGCAATCGCCATGTTCATGTCTATGCCCCGCTGGATGAAGGCGCGCTCTTCCGCGGCAAGGGAGGTGACCTCGCGCAGGACCTCTTCCAGCGTCATCTCCCTCATCCTTTCGCGGTAGCCGCCGCCGGGGGCAACGGCCCAGGCGGATGGGTCGGCATTGCCGGTGATGGTCTTTCCGTTTTTCTCCAGCAGGGCGATATTGGTATGGCCGCCGACGACCACGCAGCGCGAGCGGGACCCGCCGCCTTCGGACTTCGCCTCGATGTAAAAGCCTTTCTCGTCTTCTTTGCACGAATATGAAACGGCCCCTCTTTCCACCAGGGCCTGGGCCCCGGCCAGGACACCGGGGGGGACGTCCTGGAGTATTTCCAGGCGCAATTCCGGCTTCGCAATGATTGCGCCCATGGCCGCCGCAATGAGGTTGCCCTTCCGGCCGCCGCTGTTGGGGATTGTAACGGCCGCGCCGTTCTTAAATGTGCCGGGGTCCACAACAAGCTCGATCCTTTCGACAGGCGCTCCAAGCGCTCCGGCTGACGCGGACATGGCATATGCGCAGGAAACGGGCTCGGTGCATCCGATGGCGGGGAAAACTTCGTGGGCGAAAATCTCCTTCAGCAGTGTCATTTGATTACCTCCAGGTTTAGATCCAGCAAGAGATTCGGGAAGATTTAATGAACAAAAAATTCCAAATTGTCAACTAAAACCGGAAAATATTGTGTTAAGGCGTTTCCTTGCCAAAGATGATTTTCAGCCGCGCACGTATACAGGACGGCACGCGTGAAATGTAAGCTCCTTTGAAGCGGATGAAAGGCTTGTCCGCCTGAGGCAGGGGTTTTACTCAGGCGGGTCAGCGCCACAGCACCGGCGCGATTTCGACCCGGTTGCGCCCCAGCTTTTTGGCCAGATAAAGGGCCTCGTCGGCTTTTTTCAGGAGGGATTCCGCAGTCTGGGCGTGTTCCGGAAAACCGGCAATCCCGAAGGAAACGGTAATGGAGCCCATGTTCTGGCGATGATAGACCAGGTTGCAGGATTCGACGTCCGCCCTCATTCTTTCGGCCCTCTGCTGCGCAATCTCCATATCGGCGTTGGGCAGGATCAGGATGAATTCTTCCCCCCCGTAACGGCAGGCCACGTCGCTTACCCGGATATTCTTCCGGATTATGTTGGCGATCTCCACGAGGACCATGTCCCCGGCCTCGTGGCCGTATGTATCATTGAGGTTCTTGAAATGGTCTATGTCCAGCATGACCATGCCGATGGGTAAATTGGTCCGGATCGCGCTGTGGATTTCGCGGTCGAGCGTCTCCTCCATGTACCTGCGGTTGAAGAGCCCCGTGAGCGGGTCGCGGACCGACTGGGCGTGCAGCGTTTCGCGCAGTTTCAGGTTCGACAGCGACAGCGACAGGTGTTCCGCAACAATGAGCGCCAGCTCTTCCGCGTTCCGGTCGCATTTCAGTTCCGGCGGGTATTCGATGTGAAGCATGCCCATGACTTTGCCGGGCTCGAACATCGGCACCTCGATATAGTCCAGCGAGGAAGATCCCATGTGCCGGCAGCGGAGCCCCGAAAAGTCCTTGCTCACGATATGGGTCTGTCCGCGGCGCAGGGCCCAGCAGTCCGCGGCCGTGAAAATCTGGTCGCTCTCGATGTCTGCCCCCCAGGTGACAACCGATTCGAGGCTCTTGCGCGAATTGCTGAAATTGAAAAGGGCCCCCCTGGTCTTCTCCAGGATCTGGGGGATGAACTGCTCGAGGACGGGATAGGACTCGGTGATGCTCTCGCAGGTCTGCAGCAGGTCGTCCATTTGCCGCATCAGGTTGATTTCCCGGTTGCGGCGCTCCAGTTCGCCGACCCATGATTC
>JBDKTK010000267.1:0-17510 GCA_039680225.1 Syntrophaceae bacterium | reverse complement strand
AATGAAAGCGCAACTGGTTAAAATATCGTTGTTGATATGGGTCATGATGACTGTCCTGTGCGGGGTTGTTTACCCCCTCTTCATCACAGGTGTTTCCGGACTGGCCTTTCCCGGCCAGTCGAGGGGAAGTCTGATCGTGAATGAAAAGGGGATAGCCGGTTCGGTCCATATCGGGCAGGCATTCACGCGTCCCGAATATTTCCATGGGCGCCCGTCGGCAACCGATCCGGCATACAACGCCGGCGGCTCCGGCGCGAGCAATCTGGGCCCGTCCAATGCCGGGCTGATCAAACAAGTCAATGAGCGCATCGCCGCAGTCAGAAAATTGGAGCGATTGTCTGAGGACGAGAAAATCCCCGCAGACATGGTCACATCTTCCGCCAGCGGGCTTGACCCTCACATAAGCGTTGAATCGGCCCTGCTCCAGGCCCGGCGTGTTGCGGACGAGCGCTCGATGAAAATTTCCGACGTGGAGCAGCTTATAACCGGCAATACGGAACAGCCTTTCCTGGGTTTCTGGGGAAGCGAAAGGGTGAATGTCCTTAAGTTGAATATGGAACTGGACCGCAAAAGAATGAGGTCTCATGGATCGGGAAAATAGAAGGCCCGATGCCGATGCCATCCTGAAGGAGCTCGAACGGGAAGAGGGCATCAGGGGCAAACTGAAGATATTCCTGGGCTACTCGCCCGGCGTCGGAAAGACCTATGCGATGCTCAATGAGGCCCATGTCCTGAAGAGGCGCGGGCTCGATGTGGCTGTTGCTTTTGCCGAGACGCATGGGCGCCGTGAGACAGAGGAACTGCTCAGGGGCCTGGAGGTCATTCCCCGGCGTATCAGCGAATATAAAGGCCTCACCCTTCAGGAGATGGACCTTGATGCCGTCTTGAAGCGCCGGCCCCGGGTCGCTCTGGTGGATGAACTTGCGCACACCAACGCGGAAGGGAGCCGTCATGAGAAGCGTTACCAGGATGTGATTGATCTGCTGGATGCCGGAATCGACGTGTATACGACCCTGAACGTGCAACACTTTGAGAGCATCAACGACACGGTCGACAAGATCACCGGAGTGCGCATGCAGGAGACCATTCCCGATACTTTCCTTGACCGGGCCGATGAGGTGCAGGTGATCGACATCCCCTGGGAGGAACTCGTCCAGCGGCTCAGGGAGGGCAAGGTCTACATTCCGGAAAGGGCGCGGCGCGCCATGGAGAATTTCTTCCAGCGCGGCAACCTTTCGGCGTTGCGGGAGATTATGCTGAACATCGTGGCCCGCAAAATGGACGCCGAGGTCCTCAATTACATGCGGGCCAGGGCGATCGCAGGCCCCTGGGCGACGGCGGAAAGGCTGGTGGTCTGTGTCACCGCAAGCCCCTACGGAAAGCAACTCGTCCGCCAGGCATATACCATAGCCCAGCAGATGCATGCCGAATGGTATGCGCTTTACGTTTCGACCGCCGCTGTCCGGGAGCTTCCGGACCCGGACAAGGCATATCTGACGGATACCTTGAACCTTGCCGAGCAGTTGGGAGCCAAACTGGTCACGCTGACCGGTACAGATATAGCTGAAGAGATACTTAAATTCGCCGACGAAAAAAATATCACTCAGGTTGTGATCGGTAAACCGCTCCGTTCCGTGGTCCTGGGGTTCGTGAAAGGCTCCCCCGTGTCGCGCCTGCTCCACGCCCGCACGGGCTTTGAAATCCACCTGGTTACCCCGACGGCGGAAAAGGGGGTCCCGGAAGTTAAAAAGGCGAAGCCCGAAACTGCTTTCCACTTCAGGCATTACATATCGGCGCTGTTGATGGTCGCGGGGTTAACGGTGCTTAACCTCGGCCTGTACAAAGTGCTCCAGCCGGCTTCGCTGGTTTATATCTACATGATTGCGACTATCGCCTGCGCCATCCTCTTCGGCACCGTGCCGGCCCTGTTCGCATCGCTTGCCGGGCTCCTAGCTTTCGATTTTCTTTTTACCGAGCCGCGGTTCAGCTTTTCCATGTCCGCGACCCATGACATCATCAACGTGGCTGTTTTTTTCCTGGTTGCAGTGGTTGTCAGCCAGCTCGTTAAGATAGTCCGCCGGCAGAACACAGCCCTGCAGTACCGGATCGAGAGGATTTCCCTTGTTGAAGAAATGAGCAGGGAATTCATGTCCATGACCCCTATTGACGAGTTGCTTTCCGGGTTTTTTCACTGCTCGCCTGAATCGAAACAGGTCTCCGTATTCCTGCGCACGACCGTGCTTGGCGAAATAGGGCAGGTGACATTGAAGTATGTCAAGAGAGTACTCGATGCCCCCGCGTTTGTGCTTTTCAAGGAAAAGACATCCCTGCATGTCTGGGCAAAAAGCAGCCCCGATATTGAGATCACCCCCAACGAGTTGGCGGTTGCCGCCTGGACGCTGGCCCACGGGGAAGCGGCCGGATCGGGGACGGGAACTCTGTCCAGCATCCGCCACTTCTTCCTGCCCATGAGGCTGCAGGACGAAATTATCGGGGTGCTCGGAATTGAATATGATTACCGCCACCTTTTCCCTGAGCAGCGGCGTTTCCTGGGCGCTATCCTGAACCTGACATCCCTGGCGGCGGCCAGGTGGATAAACCTCGAAATACGACAGGGAAGGGAATGAAAAATCCCGGTGGATTCTCATCCGGTTCCGTTTTATATAATTTATTGAATACGAGTGTTCCTGAAACTATTCACGGGAGGATTTATGGACAACTCAGATAATGCCGGGCATCCCGAGTCAGGGACCGTTCCCAAAGAGAGGCCGAAAATATACCAGCAGATCCTCATAACAATCCTGGTATTAGCGGCAATCAGCGTTATAAATCTGTTCCTGGAGAAGATAATTCAGCCCTCCTCTCTCGTTTTCATTTACCTGATCGCTGCAACCGTGAGCGCTTTCTATTTCGGGACCTGGCCTGCCATTTTAACTTCTGTGGCCGGCCTCCTTGTATATGAGTTCCTGTTCACCGAGCCAAAATTCAGCTTTTTGATGCACCATGCCCAGGATATCTATAATGTGACGGTTTATTTTGTCGTGGCCATCATCGTCATCGAGCTGATAAAAACCGTGCAAAAGCAAAATTTAATTGTCCGGTTCAGGCTCGACCGCGCCGGTTTTGTCGAGGACATGAGCAGGGACTTTCTGGTCATGACGCCTATTGAATTCAGGGAGAAGCCGGGAGGGACCATCAGGGACGATGCCCTGAACGTCATCGGAAAAATCATAATCAAGCATACGAATAGAATCCTGGACGTCCCCGTCTTTGTCTCGTTCCGGCAGGCGAGCGCGCCCCTGGAGGCCCGCGTCAAAAGCGAAGCCGGCCTGGAAATCGGGCAGGCAGACCTTGACTGCGCATACCGGGCAATCAGCAACGGGGAAGTTTCGGGAGCGGGCGTTGAGCCCGAAGCGAAGACCAGGTTCTTTTTCATCCCGCTGAAATCGCACGAACTGGCCATCGGCGCAGTCGGCATCCAATACGATTACAGGAAACTGTCTCCCGAACAGCAGAGCCTTTTGCGGGCGCTGTCCAACCTGGCCTCAATGGTGGCGGAAAGGTGGATGGCGGAGTGAATGTTTTTTAAGGACCATCAATCCCTCACTACGGGACAATTCCAATAATTGCCGCTGGCCTGTGAAACTGTAAAACCTGCGCCGCGATACCGAAGGAAAATCAATTTATGAAGGCGACATTGAGGACAGCTCTTTTTTAAAGGAGTAGAAATAAACCGCTCCAATGAAAATGAAGCCTCCCACGATGTTCCCCAGGGTCACGGGGATAAGGTTCCATTCGATGAACTGGGCCCATGTGACGTTGGCCCCCAGCATGATGCCCGTCGGGATGAAATACATGTTGGCGACCGAATGCTCGAATCCTGAAGCGACGAACGCCATAATGGGGAACCATATCCCGAAAAATTTTCCGATCATGGCCTTCGACGAGAAGGCGAGCAGTATGGCGACATTCACCAGGAGGTTGCAAGCCACGCCCTTCATGAATGCCGACCACAGGCCGATAGTCCCGGCTGCTATGTAAGGGAGGGTCTTGGCTTCTGCTATGCCGATCGCGTTCTGCCCGAAGACTGTTAATTCGGGGCCTCCCCCTTTGCTGAAAGGGCCGATGACCATCAGGTATGCCCAGAAAATGGAACCGATAAAGTTCCCGATATAGACCCAGGTCCAGGCATTGAACACTTTTCCCCACGTGGTCTTTTTCTGAAAGACAGCCATGGGGATCAGCATTGTGTCTCCGGTAAAGAGTGACATGCCCGTGAGGACGATGGCGATGAGGCCGACGGGAAAGACCGCCCCGCCTATCAGCGACTTGAAACCGGGGCCGAGGGTCTTTTCCAATCCTGTGCCGCAGACGGTGCACAGTGCGGCGCCGACTGCAATAAAAAGGCCTGCCATGAAGCTTCTTACAAGCCAGTTGGGCACCCCCAACTTTGCCTTATAAAGTCCTGCATTTCCGCATAATTCGACTATTTCCACTGGTTTGTGAGACATTGGAACCTCCGCTTTAAATAATACTCGTTGGCGGTGTGAGTATACGGCTGGAATTCCCCGAATCAATCGGAAGGCATCCGAAAAGACCATAGGAATCCATCCTATGTTCGTGAATTAATATGAAGATTTCCAATAATTAGAAAAGCCGTCCAAAAAAACAGCACAGGTTTTCGAAATGAGCTGTCGCCGCCCGTGGTCAAAGCGTTTCCGACGGTTTTATTTCCGGGACGAGCAATCAATGACTCTCTTCGAGCTTGACATACTTTATGGCGTTCACTATATACAGCGCTCCTTTTTTCAATAATCCGGATAAAAGAGGAGTGGATCCTAATAGCTGGAGATCGTCTTTAATGCTCAGGTCTCGGCAAATTATTAACGTAAAATTGGGCAGGCAGCCCGGTTTTTTTACATAAGGGGGAATCGTGTCGCGGATTGGTAAGGAGATTGATGCAGATTGCACGAAATGCAAAATGTTGCTGAATCATATTATCGTATCGGAGATATGCGGTATGGTCAGCAAGGTACAATGCAAAACCTGCGGATCAGTGCATAAATACAGAAATGGCGCTAAAAAGGCTGCACCGGGTAAAAGAGAGCCGGCGGCCAGGACAGCCAAATCGAAATCATCAGTAAACAGACAAACGAAAGAATCAGAATCCCAGGTCCGGTGGCAGAAGAAGAAAGATGCCATGCCGGCAGATCCGGACATAATCGATTATAGTCCTCAAAGTGGTTACGGACCCTCTGATATAATTCGACATGCAACCTTCGGTCTGGGATTTGTAGATCGCGTTTTGAGTAAAACACGCGTAGAGATTCTGTTCCAGACAGGGTTAAAGTTGATGCTCATGAATACCGTCTCGAAATAGGTCCGGGAAAAATGGAAAAAAGGCTTAAGGGATCGCAAAGAAAGCGTCTAAGAGAGCTGGCGCACAGTATGGATCCAATCATCCGGATCGGAAAGCGTGGAATCACCGGCGAGGTGATCAGGCAGATTGACAAGGCTCTGACCGATCATGAACTGATTAAGATCAGATTCAATGAGTTCAAGGATGAAAAGAAAGATTTGTCTGCATCGATTGCAGACGAGACCGGAAGTGAACTTGTTGGAATGATCGGACATGTAGCTGTCTTCTATAGAGAAAGTCCCGAGAAAGAAAAAAAGATTGGATTTAAATAGTTCCGCCTTGTCAAATGCAAACGCGCTTCGACAAAAAAACACGGGTATCCCGTACCCGTGTTTTTTAAAAAAAGAAGGACCCTTCAAAAACTTTCTAACCGGAAAAGCTTCTACATACAATCAGAGATAAACTTAAAACCGGCTTCGAAAAACCTCAAATTTGACCGGGCATTCACCTGGAGGCCGGAACTGGAGCACATACCGCCTAACGGTCCTTTTTCTGCATCCCCGCTGCTGTCTGTTTGGCCCTGGCGAATGCCGGGGTGCTTACAACGGCGCCCTTGACGGCAGGGCTCGCCGCCGCCATTTCGTTCATTTGCTGCACGCGCTCCTCGCTCGGCGGATGGGTGCTCATGGCGTCCGCCAGGCTCTTCAACGCCGCGCTGTTGTTGCCCGCGCTTTTTTCCATCTGGAGGAGCTTTTCGTAAAATTTTCCCACCTGGTCCTTGTCGTACCCTGCCCCGACCGCCAGTTTGAACCCGATGCGGTCGGCCTCCATTTCGTCTTCCCTTGAATTTGAAAGAAATGTGTACTTCTGGACGAGCAGCCCGCCGCCGGCGCCCACGGCGCCTCCCAGGAGCGCAGCCTTGGCCAGGCAGGCCTTGTCACCGCCCCTGCAGAGTATCAGTCCCAGCCCCAGTCCGGCGGCCGCGCCGACGACCCCGCCCGCCCCCGCGTAGAGCCAGGTCTTGTTGCTTTCCTTCTCCATCGCGTACATCCTCTCGGCGGCATGCCGGGCCCTGACATGGCCGATTTCATGCCCGATCACCCCGGCAAGTTCCGCTTCGTTTGAGGCCATGGCGATCAGAGGGGCGGTTACGAAGACTTTTCCCGCCGGAAGAGCGAAGGCATTCACATTCTTCACGTCGACGACCGTGAAATCATAATGATAGGGATTCCCTTCCAGGTTGTTTGCCCTGACGATTTTCATCCCGAGCTGGGAAACATACTTTTGCAGTTCGGGGCTGTTTGCCGGCGGATATTCCTTCTGCATCTTCGGCAGGGCTTCCCTGGTGAGGCGCTCTTCATCTGCCACAGTGAGATTGGTTTCCTGGCCCCGGTTGTCTCCCTCACGATGTCTCGAAGCAGTTGTTGAAGCGCAGGAGATGAAGACCCAAATAAAGATTAAAAGGACCACACATGTTTTTTTCATGGTTCTTCCTTGATCGTCAATGCTGAATCAGCCGATAAGAATCAGCGGTCGTCGCCGCCCCTTCCCCTTCCCTGTCCCTGTCCCTGGCCTCTATCCTGTCCCCTCTCCTGGCCCCCCTGGGACTGATAACCTCTTTCCTGGGGTTGAGGCCTGGGCTGCTGGGCCTGGTGGTCCCTCTGCTGAGGTTGAGGTCGTGGTTGCTGGGCCTGATGGTCTCTCTGCTGAGGTTGAGGTCGTGGCTGCTGGGCCTGATGATCTCTCTGCTGAGGTTGAGGCCGTGGCTGCTGCGTTTGATTTATTTTCGGTTCCTTATGCTGCTGGGCCTGGGTCTGCTGATTTTTCTGAACTTGCGGCTGCCTCTGCTGTTGTTGTTTTTGCTTTTGCTGCTGCTGGTACCTCTGCTGCTCCTGCTGATGGAGCCTGACTTCGGGCCGCTGCTGGTATTCCTGCTGCCGTGCGTGCCTCAGCTCCTGCCGCTGCTGGGTCGGCCTGGGTTTGTAGCCCTGGACGTTCCAGGTCCTTTGCCTTTCCCAGTGCCGGTTCTCCTGCCAGCTCCTCCAGTTCTTTTGCAGCTGTTTGTGGGGTATCGGTTGATAGTGCCAGGGGTGCCCATACCAGTTATGCTCCCTGTAATGGGCTCTCCACCCGGGGTCTACGTCGTAGTAAAATCTCGGGACCGACCTGTAATAGGCCCAACCCCGGTCGTAATAATGGGAACGGTACCAGCGGCCCTCCCAGGGTCGCCACCACCAGCCGTTCCAGAAAAACAGGTCCACGTCTACATAGGGGACGACGTAAACTTCATTGGTGTCCGGCAGGACTATTACCTGCGGCGGCGCCGGGAAGGCGATGACCGGCGGCAACGGGAAGCCGATTCCAATGCTGACGTTCACTTCGGCAATTGCAGTTACGGGCAGCAAACTTACCAACGCTAACAGGATTGTTCCGAAAAATATCTTTTTCATTTTCTGCATCCTTCTCCATCCTTTCGAAAAAAGGGACTTTCCAAATACATGTGTATAACGTGCCCGGGGGATCGAAGACCGGCTCTGGATCAATGGGTGTGAGGGCTCAGCGGAAGGGTTGATAATCCCGATCCCGTATTGAATGATTTTTTATTATCCTAATTTCCTGAAAAATCAAGGTACAAAGTTCGCCCGGCTCTGAATAATTTATCAAACGGAGACGTAAAGCACATATTTAAAAGGTGTTTTTTGCTTAACATCCAGCAGCCAATTCTATATAGAAAACGTGGCTGTGAAATTGATATATGTGTTTCAAAAGGAGGACCCATGAAAAAATCCGTATTGTTTTTGTTGCCGGTTATTTTAGTTTTAACCTTCTCAACCATTGCCCCGGCGGGAGATTTTGACTGGATGAACCAGCTCAATATCACCGCCAAGGCCGACCCGACGGTATTCAAGGCAAGGCTGGAGGCGCGCTTTAACATCGGGGCCGCAAGGGTGAGCGCCGTCATCAGCAATTTCGCGAATCCGGCGGACGCATACATGGTCATGCGCCTGGGAGAGATGGCTAACATGCCGCCGGAGAAAGTCGCGGAAAAATACAAGTCCGGGAAAAAGGGTTGGGGCGCGTTTGCGAAGAGCATCGGCATAAAGCCCGGCTCCAGGGAATTCCATGCCCTGAAAAGGGGTCATGACCTCGATGGCTACGCCGGCGCCAGCCAGAGCGGAAAAGGGAAGGGAAAAATCAAGAAAAAAGACATGACTTAAGACCCATGTCTGCTGAATAAATACTGCCCAGGGCAAAAAAAGGGGTTGAATCCAAGTTCAACCCCTTTTTACATTGTTTGCCAAACTAACTACATCATTTCCTTGTTGCTCTGTTCGACGGCGCGGTCTATCTCCGCCTTGAGCTGCGGCGGCAATCCCGGGATATCGACGCTCATGAAGCCCCTCACGATAGTGGAGGTCGCTTCATCTTCGGAGAGCCCCCGGGACATCAAATAGAGGATCTCGTCCTGGGCAATCTTTCCTACCGCCGCCTCGTGGGACATTTCGACTCCTTCCACGCGTCCCTGCAGCTCAGGGATGGCGTGAATGATCCCGCCCTTGAGGATCAGCCCGCGGCATTCCAGGTGGGCCCGCACTCCGGCCACATCGCCGATCAGGTCACCGCGACTGATGATCTTGCCGCCGTTCGATATGGCCCTCGCGATTATCTCCGCGCGGGTGTCCTCGGCTTCCAGGGAGATCCTGCCGCCCACGTCGAGCTCCGTGCCCGGGTTTCCCACGAGCAGGCTGTAGAACCTGGAGACAGCGCCCTTCCCGATGAGGCGGGTCGTCGGGAACATCTGGAGCGACTTCACGGGTCTCATGCAAATGTAATTGTTCAGGAACAAGCCGCCTTCCTCGACCACTCCGACCGACCGCGGGCGCACCATCATCTCCTCGGCCCAGTGGTGGATCATGGTGAAACTGAGCTTGGCGTTCTTCTTGATGAAGAATTCCGAGATCCCGACATGGAGGCCCCGTTTCATATGCGGCGAAGTGGCGCATCCCGTGATGATGTGCAGCTCGGAACCCTCCTCGGCTATTATAAGGTTGTGCACGTACTGGCTCATATTTTCCTTGTCAATGTAAAGGCAGGCCTGGACGGGCATGATCACCTTCGCCCCCGGCAGCGCCCGGATGACATAGCCGTCATGGAGCTGCAGCTGCGCGTTGGCCGTGAATTTATCCGCGTCGACCGAGGCGAGCTTCCAGTAGTAGTCCTGGACCCAGGGATTTTCCTTCAAAGCCTGTTTGATCGGGATGACCTCGAGCCCTTCCTGCAGCGAGTGCGCGTGCAGGACGGCCGTATCTTTCTGGATGTACGTCCCTGAACGGATTTCCTCTTTCACGTCAACCCCGGTCTGGATAAGCCTCAACCTGTCCTCTTCCGGCATTTTCGTCAGGTCCTGCATGTAAGGGTGGTCCACCGCCTCGGCCGTGAAAGTGGTGAGGTCGACATCGGGCCCCAGGGCGGCCTTCTTTTCCTTTGCCTTTAAAGCCTTCTCATCTATATCGCGCATCTCAGACATTCTCCGTAACCCATATGTTTTATGCAATGGAAGATCTCCTGGGGATTGCTCCGGCAGGAGAGCACCCCTTCGTAAAGGACCTGTCCCTTGTCGGCGGTGACATAATCGAGGATGAACCCGGTGTGGGTGATTATGAGGCCCATCTTGGTCCGCTCCTCGCGGGCCTTCTTCCGGCTCTTTTCAGTGCTCGAAGGCAGGTCCCTCTGGAGCAGGTCGCTGATAGTGTTGCCGATCAGGGAAATGTTTTCCAGGTCGACCCCGGATTCCGGCTCGTCGAACAGCATGAGGTCCGCATTCTGAGCCATGAGCTGCAGCAGCTCGGAGCGCTTTATCTCGCCGCCGGAAAAACCCGCATTGATGTCCCTCTCCAGGAAGTCCGAAAAATTCATCTTTTCGGCAAGCTTGTCGATATCGAGGTCCCCGTTGTGCCCGCAGATCTTCACCATCTGTTTCGTCTTGAGCCCGTTGATCGTGGGCGGCCTCTGGTAAGACATGCCGATTCCGAGACTGGCCCGTTCGTTGATCGGCATATCCGTGATGTCCTCACCCTTGAAGAAGATCTTTCCCGAGACGATTTCGTACTGGGGATAGCCCATGATAGTCATGAGCAGGGTCGTCTTCCCCGACCCGTTCGGGCCGAAGAGGATGTGGGTCTCGCCGGACTTGATTTCCAGGTTGATGTTTTTCAGTATCTCTCTTTCGCCGAGCTTGACTCGAAGCTCTTCAATGCGCAGCATCTTTTATCTCCTTTTATATTGCCAGTAAGGCTTTCCCTTGCGGGTCCTTCTGTTTTGAAATTAACCGGTCCGCTCGCAGCATGCGCCCAGGGCCGGTCGGGCCGGCACGAGCCTGCGGCTAGAATAAGCATTGCCGCCAATGAAAGCAAGACCGCCTTCCGGAGGATATCAAATAGGCTCCCCTTTATTAAAGGGGGACTTGGGGATACGAAAATTCCCATTGCTGTCTCCGTACCCATTTTTTAAACGAATTCATGTACTTTGTCGAGCAATAAGCAGGGTTTGGGGACTTACATCCCTATCAGGCGGGCCGCCTGGTAAGTGAGGGCGCCCATCAGGTAAGACAGGGCAAGCATGCTCGCGAACGACGAAAGGAACCATTTCCAGCTGCCCATTTCCTTGCGCATGGCCGCGAGGGTGGCGGCGCAGGGAATGAAAAGCATCAGCACGACCAGGAAGGACAGCGCCGAGGCGCCGCTGACCATTTGCGGCAGAACCGCGCCGAGTCCCTCGCTCCCCACCCCGTAAAGGACGCCCAGGACGGCAATGGAATTCTCCTTGGCCACCAGGCTGGAGATCAATGCTATGATCATCCTCCAGTCCAGTCCCAGGGGGGCGCCTACCGGCTCGAACAAATGGCCGATGCGGCCCAGGAGGCTCTTCTCCACGCCCGCGCCCCAGGGGATGTTGGAAAGCAGCCACATGACGAGCGACACGGAGAGGATCACTGTCCCGGCAAGCTTCAGGAAAGCCAGGCTCCGCAGCCAGACAACCCTCATTATGGTCTTGGGATCGGGCCGGTGATAAAGCGGCAGCTCCATGATGAAGGGCAGCGGCTCTTCCTTTAAAAATAAATCATGCACAAGCTTGCCTGCGACTCCCAGCACAAGGATATTGAGGCTGATCAGGCCCCATGACACCAGGGATGCCCAGCCCCCGAACATCGCGGCGGTCACGAAGGTCAGCACGGCAAGACGGGCCGGACAGGGCACGAACGGCGTTAAAAAAATCGTGAGCAGCCGGGCCTTGCGCGATTCGATGATGGCCGTATTGAGGATGGCCGGGACGTTGCAGCCGAACCCCAGGCACAGGGGAATGAAGCTCTTCCCGTGCAGGCCGACGGTATGCATGAACCGGTCCATGACAAATGCCGCCCGCGCCATGTAGCCCACGTCTTCCAGGACGGCCATGAGGATGAAAAAAATCAGCAGGATGGGCATGAAAGTCAGGACGAAACCTGTTCCCCCGATCACTCCGTCCACCAATATACCCTTGATCCAGGGCGGCGCAGCCGCGAGAGCGGTGCTCAAATGGGACCCGAGGGAGCCCATCAGGCTTTCCAGCAGTCTCTGCAGGGGGAACCCCACCTCGTAGGTGAGCAGGAAGGTCAGCCCGAGGATCCCGAGCAGTATTGGTATGCCGTACAGGGGACGGGTCAGGACATGGTCGATCCGGTCCGTAATCAGGATCTGGCCCTTCCTGAACCTCAGCACCGTCGAGCGGGCGAGTCTTTCAATCCATTCGTAACGCCCGTCCACCACGGCATGCAGCGAATCTTCATGTTTAAGAAGGATCTGGCGGGCCTTGTCGCATACTTCGGGGGGCATAAGGCTCTCCAGCATTTTTGTGACTTCCGGGTCGCCCTCCATGAGCTTTATGACCGCCCAGCGCGGCGTATAAGGCGGCGGGACGTGGTCCTGCAGGATATTGAGGAGCGTCTTGTATTCGGACCTGTGATCGGCTGAAACCTCGGGGACAACGGGTTTATAAGGAATGCCCCCTTCCGCCACTTCAATAATCTTCGTTATGAGCTGCCGGATGCCGATGTTTTTCGAGGCAACCATTGAAACAACCGGTATGCCGAGAGACCTCTGCAGGGCGTTTATGTCCAGGTGGATTCCCTGGGCCTCGGCAACGTCAATCATGTTGGCGGCGATCACCAGGGGGGTGTCGAGGAGGAGCAGTTCGGAGACGAGGTACAGGTTGCGTTCCAGGGAGGCAACATTCACCAGGACGACAATGATGTCGGGCCGCTCCTTTATAATGAAGTCCCTGGCTATCCTCTCCTCTTCCGAAGAGGAAGTCAGGCTGTAGGTCCCCGGCAGGTCGACTATCGTGATTTCATGCGAGTCAGTGGCATGGCAGCCTTCTTTCCTCTCCACGGTCTTGCCCGGCCAGTTCCCGACGTGCTGCGACAACCCGGTTATGACGTTGAAGACCGTGGACTTCCCGACATTGGGCTGGCCCGCCAGGGCGACCAGGAGCCGCTTGCGCTCGGGTTCCGGCATTATCATCTGGCTTTCCGGCCCGACGGGAGTCACAAGAATATTCTCGGCCTCTCCCCGGCCCAATGCCAGCCTGGTATCGGAGGCAATGACGATAACGCGCCCGCCCCGGTTGCGCAGGAGCTTCATCCTTATTCCCGGGACGACGCCCATCCCGGCAAGCCGGACGGTAAATGCCCTGCCGCCTGCAATGGCCTGGACGATTGCCTCTTCGTTTTCTTTCAGCAATGTGATCGGAACAGATGCCATAAAAACTCCCGCCCGGTAATACAATGACGGGCGTTGCAAATGCAAGCTAAGAAACTCCTGGAACTAAGTACGATTATTATTCTTTTCCTGATTATTTTTCTATTATAACTGGAATCATCTCAGGATTTGTATTATGAAATCTCTAATGAAACGGCTTTCTGAGTTTATCCTCATTCCTGAATGCCCCGGGCAATACCTCCGCTTCCCGACTTATTCCGGCCGATTAAAATAAAGAGGCAATTATGCGCCACTTTCCCGAAGAGCAGTACAGCTCCGAAAAGGAGCGTCTTTTTTACCTGGCCATTGAGCATTCACCCATTTTCGCGTTCAACCAGGACTGCGACCTGAAATATACGTGGGCTTACAATATAAACATGGAGTCCCCGGAATACATCCTGGGCAAAACGGATTACGAAATATTTCCGGAAAATGAGGCGCGCATGCTGGAAGAGCTGAAAACGGACGTCCTGCGGGAAAAAACGGGCGTCCGCATCCAGGTGAAGCTCACTTTTAACTCCAACTCCGGTTTTTTCGATCTCGCAATCGAGCCGCTGTGCAAAAACGGCGAGGTAATAGGGCTGAAAGGGGCTTCTTTCGATATAACCGAGACGAAACTTTACGAGGAAAGGCTCAGGGCGGCCTATGACGAAATGGAAGAAAGCATCAGGATGCGCAGCTCCGAACTGGCCTGGTCCAACGAACAGCTGAAGAAGGAAATAGAGGAGCGCCGGAAGGCCGAGGAGGCATTGAGCGTCATCAACCGCGACCTGGAAGAGAATATAAGGGAAAGGACGACGGAACTCATAGCGACCAACGAGGACCTGAAAAGGGAGATCAGGGAAAGGACGGAAGCGGAAATCAAGCTTCGCCGGTATTTCCGCCGGCTCCAGTCCCTCGCTTCCGAGCTGTCCCTTGCGGAAGAGAGGCAAAGGAGGATAATTGCCAACGAGCTGCATGAGAGACTCGGGCAGGTACTGGCGATCTGCAAGATGAAAACCGCTGAAATAAGCGAAAAGGCCCGCACCACGGAGTTCAGGGAGCCTCTCGAGGAAATCATAACCATGATCGGCGACGTAATCCGCGATACGCGCTATCTCACCAAAGAGCTTACCCCGCCCGTCCTCTATGAATTCGGGTTGATTTCAGCGCTTGAGTGGCTGACCGAGCAGGTCCAGGAGAGATATAAGATCAGGATCGACCTGGACATATCGGGAAAGACAACCTGGGAGGACCACAACATCCAGATCCTGCTTTATCAAGCTGTCCGCGAGCTGCTGATGAACTGCGTCAAACACGCCCGTGCGGACCATGCAATGGTGTCGCTGCGCGACGAAGGCAACCGGATCCGCATCGAGGTCAGGGACGAGGGTGTGGGTTTCGACACCCTGTTCATGGAATGGTCCCAGGGATTCGGCCTGTTCGGGATCCGGGAGCGGCTGCAGTTCATCGGGGGCGAGCTCTTCATCGAATCGGAACCCGGGAAAGGCACCCGTGTCACCATCCTGGCCCCGGCAAAGACTTTGCCCGTTGGGAGGCGCTCGACCGATAAAGTCTGAACAGGCCTGGTTCCTGAGTCCTACCGTGAATCGCCTTCTTTAAATTGACCTGCCCCTTAATTAAAATCAGATTAATAACTATTCCAAGCCCTGCCCCATTAAAATTATAATTTCCTTAAAACAAAGGAGGCGGCATGGACAACAGGATTATTAACCTCAAGGAGGAGAACGACAAACTCGCGAAGCTGTTGAATGAGCCGAAATCGGAACAGACTGTCTGGTTTGACGCCATCACGAAACAAATCACGGACATGTATGTGATGTGGACTATTCAGCAGGAAGTGAAGGGAGGCCCGCAAGGACATCCCTGATATGGAAGGAGTGTTCTTAATCTGCCCCGGCCCGGACTGTGCCGGATTGTAAAAGTCCCTCAATCCTGTTCTCGTCGTAGCCCAGTTCCCTGAGAATCGCTATAGTGTCCTCCCCGAGGAGGGGGGCGGCCCAGGCGCTTGCCGCGGCCGTTTCGGAAAACTTGATGGGAGGCCCGATCCCCTTGGTTGTGCCGTAAACCGGATGGCTTTGCTCGATGAATATGCACCTGTCGCGCAGATGGGGGTCATTTTCGATTTGATCGATTTCCAGGACAGGTGTCAGGCAGAAGTCCCGGCCGGCCGCGACGGCCATCCATTCGTCGCGCGTCCTCGTCCTGAAGACGGCCGCCATCTCTTTTTTTACAGTATTCCCATCAAGGGAATACTGCAGGGGCAGGAGGTCGGGGGACTCGATTGCCTCGCAGAACCTCTTCCAGAACTTTTCCTCGATCGCCCCGAGAGCCACGTACTTTTTATCCGCACATTCGTAAATTCCGTAGCAGGGCATCCCCCCTGTCAGAGGCTTGCGGCCCCTGCCCTGCAGGGGGCTGCCCGCGAAATGCTCCGCCAGGGGCACGATCATGTAAGGCAGGGCGGCATCGAGCATCGAAACATCGGCCCTCTGTCCCTTGCCGGTTTTATCCCTGTTCAATAAAGCCGCCAGACAGGAGACGACTGTGGCGTATGAGCCTGCCACATCCGCCACCTGGCCTGCCGGGACCGCGGGCCCGAGATCGTCCCCGGTCGAGTCCGAGAGACCGGTGTAGCCGATGTAATTGATATCGTGGCCCGCCTGCGCGGAATAAGCGCCGGACTGCCCGTAACCCGTCAGGGACACAAAGACAATCTTTGTATTTACCCTGTAAATATCCGTGTAACCCAGGCCGATCGTGTCGAGGTACCCGGGGCGGAACTGTTCTATGAATACGTCCGCCCCCCTGGCGAGGTCGAGGATTATCCCGCGCCCGGCCTCCCCGGTGTAATCGACCGCAATGCTCCGCTTCGAGCGGTTCACCGCCAGGTACAGGGCGGATTCCGATCCGGTAAAGGGCGGATACATCCTCATGGGGTCGGGCGATTTCGGGTCCTCGATCTTTATGACCTCCGCCCCCATTTCCGCGAGAAGCATGGTCGCCAGCGGGCCCGGGAAAAGCCTGGTAAGGTCCAGGACGCGGGTCCCGACCAGCGGTCCCGCCCGAGGCTTCCTGGCTTCCGACACGGGAGGCCCGGCTGTTTCAGTTCCTCAAGCCTGGATCCTTTTGAAGAGCTTGACGAACCGCAGCATCTCCCCGACATTGCTGATCTTGATCTTGCCCGTCATGAAGGCCATCTCGGCATTCGTCCTGCCGAACTCGATATCGCTGTACGTCGCCGCCGAGGCCTGGACGAGGCATTTCGCCTGTCCCTGGAGGCCCGGCTCGACGCGGCACGAACCGTTTTCGATGGTAACGGTGAACTGGCCCCCGCCGTCGCCGGAAAGATCGAACTGGAATACCGACGAGTAATCGCCGGCTTTTTCCGGCTGGAACCTGTCGCACAGGCTCCGGATTATGTCTGCTGCTGTTTCTGGTGTGCCCATTTTACCCTCCTCTTTTTTTGATTCCTGCTGCTTTTCAACTGCCGGCGCGGCCGGCTTTTGTTCAATTGCAGGTTCCTTCATTTTCTCCGGTACGGGCGCCGCTGCCGGCGGCGGCTGCGGGGCTGCTGCAGGCTTTGGCGGGACCGTCTCCCGGGGTTTTGGAGCAGGCTTTTCCGGCTTGCCTGTAGCCGGCCCGTATGAGACTCCGTCAACCAGGAATTTGGCGATTCTTTCCCTCATTATTTCCGAAGTGCCGCCGACGATGGTCCCGACCCTCGCGTCGCAAAAGGCCCGCGATATGGGGTATTCCTCCATGTACCCGTACCCGCCGAACACCTGGAGACAGGCATCGGCCGTGCCCTTGGCCAGTTCGCTGGCCAGGAGCTTGGCCATTGCGCAGTACTGCATGGCCTGTTCCCCCCTGGCGAACAGCCAGGAACTGTTATAAGTGAGCTGCCGGACGGCTTCAAGCCGGGCTTTGAGATCGGCCAGGGTATGGCGGATAACCTGGAATTTGGCCAGGGGTTTGTTGAATGCCTCGCGCTCGGCCGCGTATTTGAGAGTAATGTCGAGCATCTGCTCCGTGCCGCCGATCGAGATAAGGGCGCTTACCAGCCTTTCAAGCTGGAAACATTCCATTATGTAATAGAATCCCTTGTTTTCGTCCCCGATCAGGTGGGACAGGGGCACCCTCACGTTTTCGAATGTCAGTTCCGCCGTGTCCGATGCGTGCATTCCGATTTTCTTGAGCTTGCGGGAGGAGAAGCCCCGCGCCCCCCTTTCCACGAGAAAGAGACTGATCCCGGCGGCGCCCGCATCGGGGTCGGTCTTGGCCGCCACAACTATCCAGTCACCGTAGTGGCCGTTGGTGATAAAGGTCTTCGATCCGTTCAGGATGTAGGTGTC
>JBDKTK010000266.1:0-5051 GCA_039680225.1 Syntrophaceae bacterium | reverse complement strand
GGGTTATACGGGCGGCGAGATAATCGGCAGGACACCAATTGAATGCAATATATGGAAAAACATTGAAGACTGGCAGAGATTCCTGAATGAATTAAAGGAAAAGGGAGAAGCCATCAATTTCGAGGCCGATTTTTTTTCAAAAGAGGGCGGCATACTCCATGGCCTGGCGTCGTCAGCAATGATCGAAATACACGGCGTGCAATGCTGTCTCACCATCATCCGCGACATAACGAGGCACATACAGACCGAAAATGAACTCAAGGAATCCCTGCAGCAGGTGCGCGTGGCAATAGGGACAACCATCCAGGTGCTCGTATCCGCAGTTGAGGGAAAAGACCGCTATACCTCAGGCCATCAGCGGCGGGCAACCGACCTGGCCCGTTCGATTGCCACCGACATGGGCCTGCCGCGGGAGAGGATTGAGGGCCTCCGCATGGCCGGTATTGTCCACGATATCGGGAAGCTTACAGTGCCTTCGGAGATTTTGAATAAACCCGGACTGCTTTCCTTCCTCGAACTGTCCCTGATCAAAGAACATGCCCAATCAGGATATGATATCCTGAAAAATGTGAAATCGCCCTGGCCCCTGGCGGATATCGTCCATCAGCACCATGAGCGAATAGACGGATCGGGCTATCCCCAAAGGCTCAGGGGAGAAGAGATCATGATGGAAGCCAGGATACTGGCAGTTGCGGATGTCATCGAAGCCATGTGTTCCCACCGGCCTTACCGTCCGGCCGCCGGTATAGATGCAGCCCTTGAGGAGATCGAAAAAAACAAGGGCAGGAGCTACGATCCGGTTGTTGCAGATTCATGCCTGAAATTATTCCGCGAAAAGAGATTTCAATTTAAATAGACGCTTAATCATCTTTTGTGATCAATGGGGATGGAGGTTGGCTGCGCTGAAAGACGGCCGCATTCCCGGCGGCATGCCGCGTCTTTCACGCTGCCCCGGGACAGGAGGCCGCTTCACCTCGGCTTCGGTCACCCTGACGCCGTCAATTCGGAACGTGGAGAAATAATAAAGGCGGGTGTTGTTGATTTCCAGGCGAAGGATAACACTATATGTTTTGCCGATGAATTTTTCCGCTTGTGCTCTCAATGTTTTTGCGAGATCTCCGGGCCGGCCGGGTTCTGCTTTTGCTTTTCTTTCTTCGGAACCCTCCCTGAGCTGGTCAGGCAGAAACGGCGCCCTTACCCAGTAATTGTATCGATCGCCCCGGCCTTTTTCATCATTTTCAACGATCCGGAAATTATCAGCCGGATGCATAAAATCATTGAGGACGCCCCCGGCGGGAACCAACGCAGGGGGTTGGGAGAGGTTCCTCTCATCGTAACCAAATCCCGAATGGAGCATCCGCTGGGCGGTATTGCTTCCCCTGTCGATGAACCGTGCTTCATCCCAGACTACTTTAATCCCGGACCCCGTTTTGTTCGTTATTTTTAACCCGAAAGCCACAGGGCCCGGCTTCCATGTGATTGCGACCTTCTCGTCTTCGAAAGAGGACCCTGCATCGTCTTTGGCAACGTTATAGATGAATTGCCTGTCCTGCACATTGATCGGGTCAGAGCCCCTCTCAACAGCAATCAGCGAAATGTCGTATTTTGCGACCGCCGTTTTTTGAACTGCAGGTGGCCCGGGGGAAGGGGGTCCCATTCTATCCGGCATGCCGCAGCACATGAACAGCGGGAGGATGGAGCAAATAAAAAACAGGCTGCATCCGCGCTTCATCGATTTTTTTGAAATCACGCGCACTTTTGAAAATATCTTTCTCTTGTTCTTTACAACACAACAGCCCGCAACAGCCCCGGTTATCTCAGGATCATCTGCCATTGCCGTCTATTGCTGCTCAGGGCGAAACTGCCCTCGGTCCCGGCGGAATTCCATTTTCCTGAAAAACGACTCATTATAGCATACCAGCTCCTTATTTCCTCTGGGATTAGTTTTCATAATGCATTTTCCCGTTATTTTGGTGCCGTCCCTGTCGGAAAACGAGCAGGAAGCGCCTTCACTGAGCGACGCACAGGCTTTTACGAAAGGCGGCGCGGGGGGCGTCCCGCTGCCTTGATCTCCGCCGGGCCCGCCGCCCGGCTGGGCGCAGGCGTTCAGGGCGAATAAAAGAGTAAGGGAGAAAAACAGCGCAAATGATTTTTTCATCTTATGCCTCCTGAAATGGTTCGGCCCGATCGGGAATAACGAGCCTTTTAAGTGTTTTCAGCCGAGATTAATCGAAATTCTGAGGCAGCGACAAGTTAAGAGATGTTAAGTTGATTGACGGGCCGATATGCGCGGGGGAGAAAAAAGAGGGCCGGCCGCTGCCGGCCCGCCCTCTTTTGATACTGCAAAAAATTCAGTCTTTTACGTTGAGCCTGATCGCCAGCATTTCCTCATCCGACCTCTCCCTGACGTCCTCCCGCCAGGGATTGAGGGATGTAAGGCAGCCGGCGCCGGCGCGCAGTTCCATGCGGTAATAATCCCCGGTCCGGGGGAGGTCCATTATGCCGCACAAATATCTCCTGCCGTTCCATTGAAGTTCCCGGCACCTTCCGTCGACAGACTCCGGATGCCTGATTTTCCCGAAAGTGCAGGTCTTCTTAAGGCAGCAGTAGCCGCATCCCACGCAGGGTATCGGCATCCTTGGTTGCGCCAGCATTGTGAACCGTTTTCAGGTGGTTAAATCATATCACTTCGGCTGAATGGCGCTGTACGCCTTCTGGAAGGCCGGGTCGTCCAGGATCGCCCTTCCCGACTGCTCCATCATCCGGTATGCCTTCTTCTGCAATTGCTCTGTCGTGTCGGTCTGTTTCGAGGGAGGCATTTTTATCGTGTATTGCTTTTTAAAACGTATCCCCTCATCCAGGGTCAGCAATACATCGTTTACCATGGTCTCGTCGGAAATCCAGCTTACATTTATCTTCAGCTCCGGGACTATCCTTGCGCTCGGCTTTCCCGCATAGATGATGAAGCCGGCCCTCATGAACATGTCCTGGTAGACGTCGAGCAGAAAAGTGTTCACGGAGGGGAAACTGGTATAGCTGATCTCGCTCAGGGCATCGCTGTAATAATACCTGCTTGCGTTGTTATAGAGCGTCAGCATCAGGTCCTTGTTCTTGTAAATTGCGTATTCATTTACGGAGGGTTTGATTTCCTGCTGATTGAGCCAGACCTTTGTTGTCGCATTACATGAAATCGCAAAGACAGCGGCCAGACAAATCAGTAATAATTTCCTCTTCATAATCCACCTCGCGATGAGAGTTTTGCTTGGTTTTCGGTTCAAGTAGCCAAAGGCAGCTGCAAGGCCCGCTCAACTGATATAATTTCCCGGAATGATTTGTCAATTAAATAAATAGGCCGCCTGAATTGCAGGGCATCTCCCGGCTTTGTGTCCGTTCGAGAAAGAAATTCTAAAAATCCCGAAAATCTGGTAAAGCGATTTGGCTTGGTTTTCGGAATTATGCGCTGTTCATTTCAGTCAGGTAAAAGGAGTCATAAATAAATGCATCCAAAATTGCGGACTTGCATAGCTTATGTCGCAGGGCGGCTTATCTCGGGCCGGGACGCGACGTCCATTTACGACAAATCACAGGCAAAGGACATATTTATCGAGGGCCCCGTGACGCCTGCCAGTGTCAAGGTCTTCGACCGGGACAGGGGATGCTATTTATCGGGACTGGGCGATGAAAATGCTTACGAACTGTATGATTTCGGAGGCATGTATTACGTCGAGTTAATTGTCACCGGGAACACTTTCGAAGGGTATGACCACGGCACGCCCAGCCTCTTCAAAGGCGAAATGAATGGAGACGACATTACCATGTACGATGATGCATTTTCCGAAACCTTCAGTTTCGTCCTGAAGTGATTGCTTGCCGATAAGGGCATCCGGGAAAGGATTGCCGCATTTCTCGTTGTGTCCGCCCGGCGGGGGCCCGGTGCGGGCGCAGCCATCATCATCCGCGTTTCGTTCGCAGGCAAATACCTGCTTGACCAACTTCGTTTGCTTTTATATAATACCGGCCAACAAATTATTGGCATCCGATTCACCTCTGGTTGCTTGCTAATCCTCAATCTCCGCACTTCCCGGTTTCACTTCATTGTTTGCTAAAGCAATTCGGATGCCCTGCAGGCGGCCAATTTAATTCAGTTTTGGAAAGGATGGTGGAAGTTGGATCGCAACCCGGATTTCTGGTTCATGTCCGCTGTCGCCTTCTCGGCGATTTTCATTATCTTTAATTACATGATCCCGTTCGGGTCTGTTCTTTCGGAAAAACCGAAAATCTATTCAGGCAAAATCATCAGCGATGTCGTGAAACGGGGGGAGTCGCTGTTCATCATCTTCAAAAGGCACGGCCTTGACATGGACACCCTGTTCGAAATCAAGGAGGCCTCGGCGAGCGTACATGAAATCACGGACATCAATGCGGGACAACCGTACACGATCTGCATTGATAATGACAATCGCGTAAATTCCCTCGCGTACCGCATCGACGAGGATTTTTTTCTCAACATCGAGCGGACGCAGAGGGGTTTCCAGGCCCAGCGGCGCAAGGTGCCTTACGAATCCCGCACCCTGACCGTATCCGGACCGATCGGGCACAATCTCATCAGCTCTGTCGGGGAAGACCGGGAAAGTTTTCTTCTCGCCATGAAGCTTGCAGAATTATTCGAGACGGAAATCGATTTTACATCCGATCTGCAACCCGGGGACACTTACTCCATAGTTGTCGAAGGCCTCTACCTGGACGGCAGCTTCAGGAAGTACGGAGAGGTGTTGTCAGCGGAGCTGGTAAATGCAGGGTCCAGGCATGCCGCATACCGCTTTGAACTGGACGGCAAGGCCGGCTATTTCGATGCCGAAGGCAAGTCCCTCAAGAAATCCTTTCTCATGGCGCCCCTGAGTTTTCGCCGGATAAGCTCATACTTTACGCATAAGCGCCTGCACCCTGTCCTCAGGACCTACAGGCCCCATCGCGGCGTCGATTATGCCGCGGCGACGGGGACCCCCGTTTCCGCAACCGGCGACGGCACGGTTTCTTTCTCCGGCCGCAGG
>JBDKTK010000265.1:0-5007 GCA_039680225.1 Syntrophaceae bacterium | reverse complement strand
GGGCCCGGTACACCTTGAACCCGCTCGCTTTCCCCGGCGCGCAATGCCACCTGACAAGGACGCTCATGCTCCCGGGCCTGGCCTCGAGCGAACCCGGGGGTTCAAGCGTGAAGTCATCTTCTTTCTTCATGCCGATGTCGCAGCTCAGGATGGCCCTGGACAGCTTGTCGCCGATATCTTTCATCTCGGCGGACAGGCCCGTTTCCCCGAAAGCCCTCGCCTGTGAATTGTAGATGATTTTTTTCTGGCTTACCTGGACCGCCTTGACATAGATCATGATTACCTGTCCCGACCGCCCGATCGAGCCGGTCACGACTATGTCCAGTCCCAAACGGTTCCCTATGGAAGCCATGTTGTCCACATTGTCGTTTTGCTGCAGGTCGTTGAGGGAAAGGAACTGCTCGAGCTCTTTCTTGTCGAGGATGTGGTAATTCGGCTGCGAACGGTAATTCTCGCTGAGCATCTGGGACGCAGTAGTCCCCAGGTGCGCCGATTCCAGGTCAAGCGCCGTAAAATTGAAAATGCAGATGCGTATCTGGGCTGCCCAGGCCGTCTGCACACCCTGGACAAGGAACAGGCATACCGTCAGGCAAACTAAAAATAAGCGTTTCAGAGCGCGTTCTATACGTCACCTCCGCAGGGGTTTACAGGTCGGCTGTAAGCGCCTCGATCATCTCCCGGGAATTCTGGGTAACGGGAGTTTTAATGCTCTTGAGGCTTTCATCGAAGATTGCATCGGTAAACCTTTCCACCGCATCTTCCGCGTTGCGCCTCTTGTTCTGCTGCTGGCCCGCGTTGAAATACTCGATCTCCAGGTTCTGGAAATGCTTGAGGATGCTCTGGCCCATTTCCGTAACTTTCAAATTGGTAAGCTCGTCAAGGACGTCGAGTTCCGTCGGGATCTCCAGGGCTTTATGGGGAATGTTTGCCATGGGGACCCCGTCCTGGTACTTGCTTTCCCTGGCCAGCTTTCCCGATACGGTGTTGGCAAAAAGGTTTTCACCGCTGCGCGTGTCGATAAGCTTGTACGAAGTTTCCAGGGAAGTGCTGACCCTGGCATACCCGGACTTGTACGAGACGAACTGGTAGTTCTTCTTTTTTATCGTGCGGGGGGGAGCGTTCTTGAGGTCTTCCTCAGCCGGCTTTGGGTGTGCCAGCAGCCAGTCCGAAAACGCCGGGTTGTGGACGTCCTCCTCATCAACAAGGACTTTCACCTGGTTATTGGACGGATAATCCTTGTACTCCGTGCTGAACCGCAGGACGTCTCCCATGATAAACGTATCGATCCCGCCCATCTTCCCCACCTTCTGCACGGTGTCGACGTCCACGAGGCCCGTCTGCCCCAGCTGGAGTTCTTTCAGGATCGATTCGAGGTTCTCCCTCTCGATGATCCTGACGTCCCCGCTGGCGTTCCGGTAAAGATAAGTTATCAGCTTGCTGGCGATGATCTTCCCCGCGTCCTTGCTGGTGCTGGGGCTTTTGAAGTCGAAAACGGCAATCGACTTCCTGATGCGCTTCTTAATGTTGTCCTTCGTTTCCTGCACCTTGAAAAAGATGTTCGTGTAATTCGGATCGAGCGCTTCCACCTTCTGGTACCAGACCAGGGCGTTTGCCCACTTGCCCTTCTCGGAATACGAATCCCCCCGGGTCATGAGCTTTGAAATCAGGGAAGAGGAAATTTCCCGGTAAAGGGAATTGCTCTGGATCGCCGGTGAATATGTCTTGGCAGACTGCAGTTTCCGGGACGCCCTGGCCAGCTTTCCTGATTTCATCGACTTGATGGCGTCGTCGAAACAGCTCTGCCCGGCCTTTTCCAGATCGGAGTTCAGCCTGTTTTTGATATCGGACCTCGCCGGGTCGTATTCGAGCGCTTTCTCATACATGAGGATTGCGCGTTCCAGGTTCCTTGAGCTCTCGGCCTTCCCGGCCTCTGTCAGGAAATAATCTATGCTGTCTTTTGATTTCGCTTGCGCGTACAGTTTCTGCGTGTCGAAATAATTGGGGTTCACGTCCAGGACGGCCTTGAACGCTTTGGAGGCGCCCTTCCAGTCCTCTTTTTTGGCGAGGTCCAGCCCCAGGCGGTAATTGAGCTTCGCAGACTGCTGGTATGCCAGGGCAAGCTTATCCCCTATGTCTTCATAGCTCGGAAATATGTCATTGATTTTTTTGAAGCCGCTGATGGCGGCCGGCCAGTCTTCCTTCTTAAGGTCGAGTTCCGCCTGAGCGTAGAGCGACTTGATCATTGCCTGGAGATCGTTTTTCTTTTTCACCAGGCCGGCGTGGAACGAGGCTATCTCGGCGTTCTGGGGGTCCAGTTCGTAAGCCTTATCAGCCTCTTTCATGACCCGCTCGAGCCCCTGCAGGTCCTGCCGGGGCAAGCCCTCGGCGGCTTTTTTCGCCTTTTCAAAGTGGACCTTCGCCGACTCCTGCCTGGCGGCCGCAAGGGCGTTTTTATAATCGCTGTTGTCGGGGGATTCTTTCAGGGCTTTTTCATAGTATGCTATCGCCTCGTCCCAGCGCTTGTCTTTGGCCATCTCCTGGCCGATTTTGAAACTTTCGGAAACGGCGCATGCCCATGTTAAACAGACAAATGAAATTAACAACAAAAAGAAAATCCGCCTCGAGTTCATTGAGGGCCCTCCTGCCGAATTGTTTACTTGATCCTGACCGCTACCCTGTTCTGGGAGATTTCCGTGACATGAACCTTTTTGCCGTTGACCGTCATGGCCGCCATGTCGTCGGCGAGACCCTGGGCATTTCCCCTCATCTCGACATCTATTTCAGCCTTCTGATGGGAGTAGTAACGCTGGTAAAGCTGCTTGAAACCTTTTGCCTCCGCCGCCAGCGCTTCCTTGAACGCATTCAGGTCACTGTAAGTCCTGAGGCCGGACGCGAATATTTTTATCATAACGGTGTTGGCCAGCTCGTTCGACCATCGGTCGATAATCTGGGCGAGCAGCTTTTTCGCCATGGCCTGCCCGGCCTCATTGCTCATCCGCTTGATCGTGTCTTCCATTCCGGGGCCGGAGCGCACATCGTTATCGCTGGCGATCAGCTCCCCGGTATCGATCCTGATCGCCTTGGCCGACGCGTTCACCCTGTTGAAGCGCATCTCGACATTGTTCATGGTGAACTTGCTGGTCGAATTCTCAAGGCTGCCGAAAATGAGTATTTCCGCCCCGTACCTGGCGCCCGTCTTAATTATTAATTCGGCAGATGGAGCCGTACCTTTAGGAATTTCCTTCTCGAGGTCCTTTCTGACCATCTCCGGGTCGACAACTTTGAAGTCCATCGAAAGGAAATATTTCGCGATCGACGATTCGATGACGCCCTCCTTGCCGCCCGATCCGCTGAACAGGACCATTATCCTGGGTTTGGACTTGCGCACGATGAGGAGGTTGATGGCCTCCATGGAATCTCTGAGCCTTTCTGTTCTGACGAGGGCATCGATCACTACTTTATAAGTGTCGCCCTCCCGGCCTTCCGAAACAATGCTGTATTGTTCGATGAAGCCTTTCGATTCGGAAAGGATCCTGTCGACTTTGAGTTGGTAATTTTCAACTTCGCTCGTACTGGAGACCATGACGCCGACGGACTTTTCCACGGCATTGCGCTGCGCCTCGTCAATGGCCTTGGTCCTGGCTATATCGACAAAGTTCTTGTGGATCGTCGACATCCCGACGGCCTGTACATGGCTCTGGGCCGCCGCATTGGATGGAATTGAAAAGAAAAACGCCAATAAAACTATGGCGGCTTTCAGGATTTTCCTCATCCGAACAATATTCTCCCGCAACAATATTAAGGCTATCCCGATTGTCTTTTGGTGTCATTAAAATATATATTTCAACTTAAATGCAAGGGTTATTTTTGCTTGGGTTGGGCGCTCGTTGCTTTGTGTTTGTGCAATGAAAACTTATGGAAAGAGAGGTTTGACCTTCGGGGGTCCTTCAGCCGGGGAATCAGTACTTCACGGACTCAAGGAACAATCCCTGGGGAGGGGCTGTCGGGCCCGCCACCGTGCGGTCCCTTGCATCCATAATTTCTTTGAAACACGCCGGTGTTATCTTCTCCAATCCGACATAGGCAAGGGTGCCGACCAGGTTCCGGACCATGTATTTGAGAAAACCCGTCGCTTCGACGCGGAAGATAATCAGGTTGCCCTTTTCCGAGAATTCCTCTGTCATGATCCGGCGGACATAGGTTTTCGTCTCGTGCCCCGCCGCGCAAAAAGACATGAAATCATGCTCGCCATTCAGAAAATCGGCGGCTTCCTTCATTTTGTCCAGATTTAATCGCTCATGGATATGCCAGGAATATTTCCTGTGGAAGACCGAAGGCACCGGGCCGTTGTCGATTTTATACAGGTAGGTTTTGCTTTTGGCGCAGAAGCGCGCGTGGAAATCCGCGGGAGCTTCTGCAATATCTTTGATTTTTATGTCATCGGGCAGGAGGCTGTTCATGCCCCGGAGCAGGTTGTGGAGCGGCAGCCGGGCGCCTGTCGTGAAATTCGCGACCTGCCCGAGGGCATGGACCCCCGCGTCGGTCCGGCCCGAGCTCTCCAGGCGGGATGCCTCCCGGGTTATTGTGAATATGACTTCCTCGATCACTTTCTGGACGGTCGGGAGTTCGCCCTGCCGCTGCCAGCCGTGATAGCGCGTCCCTTCATATTCGATGATAAGCCTGAGGTTCCTATCCATTCTTTACCAATCAGTCCGGGCATAAATCAAAGGGACATGCCATTCAAGCGCCGGCATGTCCCTTTCAATTTTTTCGCAAACATCCAACCTGCTAACTGCATTCCCTGATTGCCTTGACTGCGGGCAGCTCCTTGCCCTCGAGCAGTTCCAGGAACGCGCCGCCCCCGGTTGATATGTAAGATATGTTGTCGCTCTCTCCCGCCTTATGGATCGCGACATCCGTATCTCCTCCCCCGACGATGGACAGCGCAAACGAGTTCGCGACACTGTGGGCAAGGGCCGAGGTGCCGCGGCTGAACGCATCGATTTC
>JBDKTK010000264.1:0-3732 GCA_039680225.1 Syntrophaceae bacterium | reverse complement strand
AGGTCGACGGAACCGCCAAGGTCGTTGTCGCCTTCTATGATCTTGAGATCTGAGATCGAATATGAATCTTTGCCGGTGTCGATTATCCGACCGGAGATATCCAAAGGGCCCTTAAGCCGTGGAAGTTTGGCCAGGCCCGAAAGACCGCTCAATCCGGCCGGGTCCCTGCTTTTCAAACTGAAATAGAACCTCAGTCCTCGCCTCGCCAGCGGGTCATTGATGCTGCCATCAAGAGTGAGGACGGCATCCCCCCTACTCAGTTTGAGGCTGACAGGCCATGCAAGGGCCGGGTCCGCAAAGGTTGCGAGAGAACCTACGGTACCTGTAATTTCAAAGGATTCCTCATTATACGCAACCTTGCCTCCGATCCGAATCGGACCCCCGAAGGGCCCCGTAGAACCAGCAGTGAAAACGGGCACCGTTGCCGTGTACCTCTTTTCCGATTCAGGATTTGTGTAGGTAACGCGGCCGTTCTCTATGCGCATCTCTTCGAACGTTATCCGGGAGAGCCCCCAACCGCCGGTATCTGTCTTCTTCTTTGCCGTCCGGTCTTTTACCGGAGCATCAATCGCAAGGTTTGACTTGCCTGAGGTGTCTGTTTCCAGAAGAAGTTCAGGTTCGATAAGAATTGCGCGTATGAGGTCGACCCGGTGGGCAAGAAGGGGGAAAAACCTCACCTTTATCTCGAGCCGCTTGATCCTGGCCAGTTCGGGCTGAGATCCCCAGGGTGCGTTTTGAATAGTCACATCCCGAACAACCAGGGTTGGCGTAAGCCCTATTTTCAGGCTTATATCGCCGCCCAGGGTCAGCCCTTTCCCTGTGGCATCCTGGAACGCCCTGCTGATTTCCGGTTTGAGGGTGTTATAATCGTAGCTCGCAAAGATGACGTAAACAGTTATGACCAGCAGGAAAAGCACGGCCCCCGCCAGTGTCGGAATCAGCTTTAACTTCATGGGAACCTTTCTTTTCATTGCCTTTGGCCTAAGGGCAATATGTCTATCTCTTACATATTAGTCAAGCTGACGCCGCGCGATACAACCTCCGTATGGAATCGACGGGACAAGTTTGAAGAACCTCCGGGCGGCCGGGGTGTAACGAGGAGAGGGGAACGGAATGAAGATAAGAAGAGGGCCGGGATGACGTAAACCGGCCCTCAGGCGTTCAAGATATTCAAACGTTCAGGGTGTTTTATATCTTTTTATTTTCTCCGGGGACCATTGCATGCAGAAAGCAGGCTTTCCCTTCATGACGAGGCGCATGCAGGCATCGTTACAGGATGGATCGCAATGGATGATCTCGTCTTCACGGCCTTGCATCAGTTTGTTCGGCCACTCGGGATCCGCAAAGAGGACCCGTGCCAGGCCCAGGAGATCCGCTTTGCCTGTTGTCAGGATTTCCTCGGCGGTCTTTCCGGAAGATATTCGCCCCGCCGTTATAACCGGGACAGTGACCACTTTCCTGACGGGGTGTGCCAGGTCGGCCATATACCCCTCGGTCTTCGATCTCTCCACGATCTCCGGCAGGATAAAGGACTCATAGGTGCCGCCCATAACTGAAATATAGGCGATACCTGCATGGGACAGGGCCCCGGCAAACCGGGTGGATTCGTCAAGCTTGAGGCCGTCGGCAAGCCATTCCTCTGCGAGGAAACGGTAGCCTACGGGGAAATCCCCGACCGCGGCCCTGACATCGCGCAGGACTTCAAGGGGAAATCTCATTCGATTCTCGAGGCTGCCCCCGTACCCATCATCTCTCTTGTTGGTGTGCGGGGAGACGAATTCCGACAGAAGATACCCGGTGCCGCCATGAAGTTCCACCATGTCAAAACCGGCTTTCTTCACCCTTTGGGCGGCAAGGACGAATTTTTCCCGGACTTTCCGAATATCATCAAGGGTCATTGCCTGGGGGATCTTTCCAAAGGTGTCTACGGCCGATGGAGCGAGTGGAGACTGGCCCAGGGAGAAACGGCCCGCATGGTTTATCTGAACACAGGCCACGGCCCCTTCACCCTTGATCACCGAGGCAAGCTCCGACAAGGACTGGAGATTGGTATCCGTATCAGCCCTTAACATCCGGCTGGCTCCGCTTCCGGCCGGATGGTCAATGGTCGTGTTCTCGACAACGATCATGGCCGCCCCGCCCTGTGCCATCGATCGGTAGTGTTCGAGCATAAGAGGAGACACCGAGCCGTCTTCCGAGGCATAACCCACGTAGAGGGGCGCCATGGTGATACGATTTTTCAATTCAATGCCTCCGACGTTAATCGGCGAAAAAATATGGGGATACATCATCGTACAGTCCTCCTTTGCATTATGATAGAGGACTCTCCTTCACCATTCAACCCTTATTTCGGCGGAAGATATCCGGCACCTCATATCTCTTTGACAAGACATGGGAATTATGCCAGATTAGAAGCTGAACCACGGCTGCATCTTCGCACTTTCAATCATGCTGCAAGGAGACAAGAATGACTTTTCTCAATCGCCGCCAGTTCCTTAAGTGCTCCGCCATGGCTTCGCTGGCCCTTCTGCCCTGCAGCCTCTTTCCCGGTCGCCGGGCAGGTGCTGCTCCCGTCACACCTGAGGACAATTATTACCTCAGCCACAGAAAGGAACTGACGGGTGCGTTTCAGGATGTTGTCAAAGGCGCGTCGCAGCTCCTGGAGCCCGATCTGGGACCGGAACGTACCGGTAAGATAGCCCGGGACGCCATTGCCGGTTTCGACATGCTCCTGCCGGAGCTCCCGAACGTGGGCGGGCAGAAGAATCTCATCACCTCCATTGTCCCCATCGCCGCCTGGTACGTTGCCCTCTACGGTCCCATGCGCGAAAACGGAAAAACGGCCGAAGATGTGGGAAGAATTATTTACGAGCTTAACCGGCTGCAGTTTCAATCCATGTCGGAGCCGCAAAGCCGTGCCATGAGCGAAAGGTTGTTCAGCACGAAGTATGTGGACAAGATGCGCGAGTGGGCTTCGTGGACCCAGAAAAAGGAGTATCCCGCCAACTGGGTGGCCAGGTTCGTGCCGGGCGCCGGAACGGACTTCGATTATGGCGTCGATTATACGGAATGCGCCCTGGTCAAGTATTTCAATGCCCGGCGCGTCCCCGAGCTGGCCCCCTACGTGTGCCTCAATGATTTTCCGGCGAGCCGGGCTTACCAGTCAGGACTGCGACGCGCCGGAACCGTCGCAATGGGAGACAACCTGTGCGATTTCCGTTATAAAAAAGGCGGGGCAGTCATTCAGGACTGGTCAACAGAGATAAACAGGATACGGCAGGCGGCGAAAAAATATTAACAGCAGCCCGAACCGCCCGGGTGGGCAAAAAAGAGAAAGGGTCGGACAATATAGGAGAGAGTGGGATGAAAAACAAGAGTATTGCCGTCGTATCAGGGATCCTTTTTATCGTGGTGCTTTTTGCCTCGGCTGCATTAGCCGATGAAAAGGAATCCCCGGACGACATTCTGAAACAGTTTTTCGAAAGCCAGAAAACACAGCTGGACACGATCGTGGACGACCCCGCCGCGATGAAGGAATATGTTATTTCGCAGAAGGACGTCAACGTCCGGTACGGCAAGGGAAACACCCTGCTTCATTATGCCGCGAACCGGGGATACCGGGACATCGTTGAGCTTCTTTTAAAGAAGGGTGCCAACATCAACGCAGGGGACAACGACAACAGGACGCCGCTGCACGAGGCGATGGCCTATCGCAGGTATGACGTAGCCAGA
>JBDKTK010000263.1:0-11790 GCA_039680225.1 Syntrophaceae bacterium | reverse complement strand
CATAGTAGCGGATGGTCGTTGCCGGAATGCCGCTCTGTTTCGCAATATTTCCAATCTTGGTTCCCATATCCAGGCACTCCGTAGATTAAAGTTAAACTTTAATCTAAAATAATGAATCGGGGGTTGCGTGTCAAGGGAATTTTGCAGGAAGGTGAAGTGATCCGATGTTATAATGATAATGAAAGGTTACGGTTGTTTAGAATTGCCGCAAGGAACACAAGTTTTTCCCTTCAATCTCAGTTTATGCTTTCAGAAAGCAATCCATACGACCATCAGGCTGATATCCCGCATTTTTACGCGATAGATTTGAAAATAAAAATCACGCTGCCGGTCAGGGTTAACGGTAATACAGGATAAATCCTGTGTCTCTTGGCTATTTATTTTCCACAACGTGCTGGAGCGGTTTGATCATCTCCTGCGTCCAGCGCTTCTGCATATCCTTCCTGATCCGGGGAATTTTCATCAGCGCGCCCATGAGGACGTTGCGCAGCCTCGCCTTGTAATCCTTCTGGGGGAAGTCGTACATGCCATGCTGCCTGTAGTAGATATGGTCGGCCCGGAACGCGAAACGCAGCGGGCCCCAGATCTCGTCCCGGAAAAGTTTCAGGGAGCCGACCCCGAGAAAAGTCTTCGGCATGATGTATTTTTGCGAGGCGAGATCGCAGACGCGCCGGGCCAGTTCCTGCAGGAGGCCGTCGATCGCCTGCGAATCCCCCGCTTCGTCCGTCACGACCCCCGCGATGTTCGCGTCCGTGTATTCCGCGGACGCCGCAAAGATGTCCCGGAGAAAGGGGATCCGGGAGTAAGGCCCGGAGATGATGTACCCGAACTGCCTGTCCCGGAAGACCGGCTTGTGGGTGTTGTAGAAAGACCTGTCGAAAAACATCTTCCACCGCGAGGAAAGATACCTGTCCCTGATGACGCCGGCTACTATGAGCGCATCGGCCGCCTTCACCTTGGACTCGAAGAAATCGTGGAACCCGTCCTTCCCGCGCCAGGAGCATTCGTTGTCGTAGCCGCACTTGATGCAGCCCAGGCACCCCCCGCCGATATCGATCTCGTTGAGGTTGACGATTTCGACGCCCCTGCTGAAGCAGCCCGCGAACGCCCGGACCATCGCCCGGAGGTTCTCGTCCTCAGGCCTCTCAGGCCGCTCGTCCGTGACGATCAGAATTTTGGCGTTTCCCAAATCCAGCAGACCGCCCGGCTGCGGAGGGCTTCCCGGCGCGTACCGGAACCCGCTCGGCATAAGGGGCTGATAATATTTCATCGTGGGAGCCCGCCGCCGGACAACGCCCTCAAGGTTCTCCATGAACGCGACCAGCCTCTGCCTCTCCTCTCTCCGGAGCAGGTCGTACATCGCCGCAGAGTAAAAACCGGCATACTTCATGTCGAGGTCGTCGCATATGGCCTGGACATAGCTGTGGGCCGTGTGGTCGAAGAAATGGACCGAGGTGGAAAGGGACGCGGCATACTTGTTTTTGAAGCACTCCCCGGCCCCGCGCTCGAAGACCAGCTCGATGAAGCGCTTGTACTGCGAACAGACCACGCAGTAGTACAGGGGGAAGGCCCAGAGCACCAGGTCGGCCGACTCGACATCCGCCATGACCTCCCGGAAGTCCTTCTCGCTCTTCTCCAGATTGCGGATGCGCTGCGCCGCGTTATGAATCACAAAATCGTTGCCCGGGAATTTCTTCTCCAGGTAATGGACATACTGCAGCGTGACGCTTACGTCGCCCTTGGGGCTGCCGTTGAGGACCGTGATTTTCATACAATAAACCTCTTCATTATTCTCCCTCGCCCCCCCGAGAGGATTTCAAATTTGAAATTTCAGATTTCAGATATAAAACATCACTTCAAATTCCGGATGCGGACGTCAATGCCCTTATCCTTTTTGAGAAGCTGGACAAGCTTCTGCGGGTCCGTATCGCCGTAATGATAGGGATAGAGGACCTTCGGACGGAAGGCCTTCGCGGCGTCCGCGACCATCTCCGGGGTCATCGTGTACGGCAGGTTCATGGGCAGGAACGCTATGTCGATCCCCTTGAGCGCCTTCATCTCCTGAGTGTTCTCGGTGTCGCCCGCGATATAGACGCGCTTGCCGCCGAACGTCACGACATAGCCGTTGCCCACTCCCCTGGGGTGGAAAGGCACGCCGGGGCTGCGCATGTGCACGAGGTTGTACGCCGGGACCGCTTCTATTTTCAGGTTGAGGACAGTCCTGGTGTCCCCGTTTTTCATGACTGTTGCGCCCTTCAGCTGTTTGGCGGCCGTTTCCGTGGCCACGAATTTCGTATCCGGTTTTTTGATCTTGTCGATCGCTTTCAGATCGAGATGGTCGGAATGCTCATGGGTGACTAGGACAAGGTCGGCCTTGGGAAGCTTCGAATAGTCGGCCATCGCCGCGACCGGGTCGACATGGATCGTCTTCCCGCCGAAGGTCATCATGAGGGTCCCGTGGCCGAGGAAAGTGATCACCAGGTCTCCCTTGGACGTCTTGAAGGTGTCCGACTGGAATTCCGCTGCCGACACCGATGCAGCCATGAGAAAAACAAGGGCCGCGCCCAGAGCCAAAACTTTTTCCATATCTCCCCTCCTTTTTTTGACCTTCCTTATTAGAGCACTTTCTTCAGAGCCGTTAAAAACCTCTCCACGTTTTCTTTTCTCGCCGTGTGCCCCATCAGGCCCACGCGCCAGACCTTTCCCTTGAGCGGCCCGAGGCCCGCCCCGATCTCGATCAGGAAATCGCTGCGCAGGCAGCGGCGGACCGCAAGCTCGTCCACGCCTTCGGGGACGCACACGGCATTGAGCATGGGCAGGCGATAGCGCTCTTCCACCAGCATGTCGAGCCCCAGTTCCCGGAGGCCCCTGACAAGCTGCAGATGCGCATCCTTGTGCCTCCTGAAGATATTCTCCAGGCCTTCCTGCAGGACCACATAAAGCGCTTCGTAAAGCGCGTAGATCATGTTGACCGGGGCCGTGTGATGGTACACGCGGTCGGTGCCCCAGTACTTGGCGATCAGGGAGAGGTCAAGGTACCAGTTAGGCACCTTTGCCTTCCTGCCGTTGAGCTTCGCCATCGCCTTTTCGGAAAAGGACAGGGGCGCCAGGCCCGGCGGGCACGACAGGCATTTCTGGGTGCCGCTGTAAAGGGCGTCGATATTCCAGTCGTCCATCCGGACGTCGATGCCGCCCAGGCTTGTCACCGTGTCCACGAGATATATCGCATTGCCCCCCTTGAGCAGTTCGCCGATCGCGGCAACCGGGTTTTCGACCCCGGTGGATGTCTCGGCATGGACGACGGCCACGATTTTATACGCCTGCTTTCCCAGCTGCTTTTTCACATCGTCCACGACGACCGGTTTTCCCCAGGGGAATTCCAGGACGTCCACATCGGCGCCCAGCCTCTGCGCCACGTCCTGCATCCTCATTCCGAAGACCCCGTTTATCAGGACGAGGACCTTGTCCCCGGGTTCCACAAGGTTAACGAAACATGCCTCCATGCCCGCCGAGCCTGTCCCCGACATGGGGATGGTAAGGACGTTCCGCGTTTTTATGACCTGCCTCAGCATGTCCCTGGTATCATCCATGATTTTCAGGAAATAGGGGTCCAGGTGTCCCAGGGTCGGCCGGCCCAGGGCCTTATAAACTTCGGGCGGCACACAGGAAGGGCCCGGCCCCATGAGCAGGACTTCTTCGATTCCGGTCAACAGGTTGTTCATGCGGATTACCTCCCTGAATTTTATGGCATAACGCCGGGTATTTTCTCAAAGCTTTGATTTTTAATCAAACGAAATGTCTTGGACCGGAGCTGTCGGGGCGCATTGCAACGCGCCCTCAGGAAAGCTTGCGGGCGGTCAGGAAAATCCCTTTCACATGATCTCCGAACTCCTCGGCCTCGTCCACCCGGTAACCTGAATTGCCGATGAATGCCTTCAGTTCCCGGGGCGTGAAATTTTTCAGGCCGTAGGGGGGAGGGACGCCGAACCGGGAAAGGAACTTCACCGCGACCCCGGCCTTTTCCGCAAAGCTCAGGGCATAATCGGAGTAAGTGATGATCACGAGCAGTCCGTCATTTTTCAAAACCCGGTAGATTTCATCCAGGACAATGCCGGGGGTTGAGACCGTATGCAGCACGTTGGCCATCAGGGCCGTATCAAAGCCCGCGTCGGGGAGCGGCAGTTTTTTGCAGTCGGCTTTCAGATACGAAACGTGGGGGAACATCTTCAGGTTGGATTTCGCCTGGTCCAGCATCTCCGCGGAGATGTCGACCGCAAGTATTGCGGATGAGTTAGGCGCGATGTGTTTCGTATAGAAACCGGTCCCGCACCCGCACTCGATCACCCTGCCCGCATCCCTGACGGAACTCAGCCTTCCCGCTAGCGCCAGCCTGAGCTCCCTGCCGACAACGTAATCGGTGTCTGTGTCATACCGGCCCGCACAGCGGCCCCAGTATATCTCGTTCAGGTCATCGCTCATGTGAAGTTCAACTTTTCTGGAATGAGATAATTTCCCCATCAAAGGGCGGCCGCCGGCCGCCCCTGCATTATTTTATTTCCGGCGACGCATGCGGGTCGAACGGGTTGATCCTTATGACAAGCGAGAACATGTACGGGTATTCCTTCCGCAGGTGTTTGACATACGCGAGCCACTGCGCCGTGAGCTGACTGTAAAATTTTTATAAAAAAAAAGGACGGCAAAAGCCATCCTTATTTTTCAATTGAGATGCACATTCATACACCCCGTTTTCTTTCCTCCCTCCGCCGTTTGCGGGCCCTCATTTCACGAAGGACTTTCACCCACGGGCTCCACGGGGAAGATTTTTCCTTTCTGCCCGCAATTCCGTTCTCCACCTTGTCGAAGGCGTCCTCGATGACGGCGTCGTGGATCGGCTCAATGAGAAGGCGCCACCTGGCCCACACGCCAAAGCTGCAGCGCGCATCAATCACATGGGTCATGACCACGCACCCGCTCCCGGGACTGACCTCAAAATAGTGCACCCCCTCAAAACCTGCAATCAGGCCTTCGGGCTCGAACCGGAAAACGGCTTTCCTGCCGGGGATGAATTGTTCCACCCTGTACCTGACCGGCCCATGCCCTCCCCTTGCCCCTTCCCCGAGCGGTGCGTCCAGCTGCATGGGGGGCCAGTTCTCATGGGGCCATAACCTGTCTTCGGACCCCGAAAGGCTGTTGAGGATGGAACCGGCTATTGTTTCGGTCGTATTTATCCTTCTGTCATGCCGGTTGTAAACTTTCATTTCCGGTCTCCTTTCGTAACTGCGGCGTAGTTCTTGCCGATGAGATCATCCAGAAATTCCGGCGGAGGCTCGCCTTTTTGCAGGTGCATTTTGACAGCCGCAAGCGGCACGTCGATAAGGGCGAAAACGGCGCGCCTCACGTTCTCTTTGCTGGCGCTGCCGAAGTTTTTTCTGGCGAACGAAAGCAGCCCTTTATTAAGGTCGCCGGAGAGCTTTGCCGCGTGCTCTTTCACATCTTCCGGCCAACTGCCCGAAACCAGTTCTTCCCGCCTGTACAGGAGCAGCACGCGGCCCTCATTGAGATGGGCGCGGGCCCATCTTGCCGTGTACAGGGCCGCATCGATCCCGTCCCGCTCCAGGGCCTCCAGGAAGCCCTGCTGAAACGAAGAGGCAATCCTTATCCACAGCTCGGCCAGGAGCACTTCGCGCGACATGAACCGGTGGTACACCGAACCGACGGGCGCCTTGATCCGCGCGGCCAGCGCGGCGACCGTCAAAGAGCCCGGGCCCGTCTCGGAAACTATGTCCAGGGCGGCGTTAAGGAAATCCTCCCTCCCGAAATAAGGTTTTCTTCCCATGCGAATGCTTATACTAGAATATGTATTCTAATATCAAGAAAATAATTTTTGACTCGAAGGCTCCGGGTTTTAAAAAACCGGACCCCTGCCTGCGAAGGGGTGACATGCCTGACAAACGTTTTCTGATCGAATTTAAAAAAGACCAATTCCCTCGCAGGCGTGAATCCAGTCTTTCCCGGGCACTGCTTTCGCAGGCGATGGTGATAATTCAAATGCTGAGCGCTGTCATGCTTTGAAGAGATCTCGCAGGCTCCCGAGATAGTCCGGGACTGTTTCGGCATTTTCCTCCGGGGCCCAGGGGGCCTTCTCCTCGCGTGAAAGGGGGATGAAAGGACCGGCCTTGGTTTCGAAAAATATGCTCCCCGGCTCAAGGGAAACCCATGTGTGGAAAACGCCGCACGGGATATTGACGAGCGCGGGGTCCCCGCCGGGCTCAAGCACGGCCCTGTATTCGATATTCCCGCCGTCATCAAAGATGATCATCCCGATCCTGCCGCGGACCACAAGGAGCGTTTCGTCCTTGTTGGGGTCGAGGTGTCTGTGCGGCTGGATGTAAGAGTCCGGCTCCATGGCGTTGAGGAGGCGGTGGCTGGGATCGGAGTCGCTGTAATGAAAATTGTAATTCTTCCGCCTCCGGGCGGAAGCCCGCGCGAGCCCCGATAATTCGTCAAGTTCCCTGCCTGTAATGCATCGAGTCTTTTTCAATTATCTTCCCCTCCCGTTTGATGCCCGTCTGGGAGGAATGTAGCACAAAATTGTTATTCTGAGGAGCAATGCGACGAAGAATCCATCTTTGCGAATAAAATATATGCTCCGCTGCGCTCAGCATGACAGAGAGACGGGAACCGGGAATGAATATTGTGTTTACTTCGAATAAATAACGGCGGCACAACTTGACTTGTTGTTTATTACTGATTACAAACCACATCATGAAAGTCCTGCTGATTTCCGCCAATACCGAGAAAATCAATATCCTGCCCCTTCCCCTCGGGCTTGTCTGTGTTGCCGCAGCCGCGCGCAATGCCGGACATGACGTCAAATTAATCGACCTCATGGCGGAGCCGGACAACGAATCGGCGTTTGAGCGCGTGCGGGATTCCCTCAGGTCTTTCGGCCCGGATGTCATCGGCGTCTCGGTGAGGAATATCGATAACCAGGACATGGCCGGCCCCGTGTTCTTCCTTGACCCCGTGAAAGATATCATAAAGGAATGCCGCGCCCGCTCCGGGGCACCTGTTGTCCTTGGCGGCGCAGGCTTCAGCATTTTTCCGCAGAGCTCTCTCAATTACCTGGGCGCCGATATGGGGATCAGGGGAGAGGGAGAGAAGGCTTTCGCTTCACTTCTTGACAGATTGCACCGCGGTCTTGATAGTTCCGGGATACCCGGTTTGTATACAAAAGACAGCAGGCCGGCGGTTCAAGTCCGGTATGCAGAAGACCTCGACGAATTTCCCCTCTCCGATCCGGAGATTGCCTCCCAATGCGCTGCGAATAAAGATGAAGTATGGATGCCGTTCCAGACGCGGCGCGGCTGCCCGATGAGGTGCAGTTATTGCTCCACACCAAATATCGAAGGCTGCACTGTCCGCATGAGAAGCCCGGAAACCGTGGTCAGGTCGCTTGCCGCCCACATCGAAGCCGGGTTCAAAAAGTTCTATTTCGTCGACAATACTTTCAATCTTCCCCCCGGCTATGCGAAGGAAATCTGCCGCGCCGTCATTTCCAGCGGTCTCAGGATGGAATGGCGCTGCATACTGTACCCCTCGGGCATGGACGGGGAACTTGCGAGCCTGCTGGCAGGGGCCGGTTGCGTGGAGGCCGGCATCGGATTCGAAAGCGGCAGCAAGGAGATCCTGCTAAGAATGGAAAAATAGTTCCGCCCGCAGGATGTCGTCAAGACTTCGGATCTGCTGAAAGCGGAAGGCGTCCGGCGGATGGGTTTCCTGCTGCTTGGCGGGCCGGGCGAAACAAGGGACACGGTCGAAGAAAGCCTCGCCTTTGCAGACAGGCTGAAAATGGACGCGGGGAAGGTCACCATCGGCATCCGCATCTATCCGGATACCGGCCTGGCAAAGGCGGCCGTCGCGGACGGCCTGATATCGCCCAATGACGACCTGCTCCTGCCGAGATTTTACATGGTGTCCGGATTGGAAAACTGGCTGCGCAAGACGGTCCGGTTCTGGATGGCCGGCCGGCCCGAATGGACATTCTGAATAATCTTATCAGGGAATGCGTTCTTTGATTCCGAGGGGCGGTTTAAATCCACCCCTGCAAAAATCCTGAGCGGCCACAGAAAGGGGCAGCTTTACGCCGCCCCCTTTGATAATCGATAATCGAAATCTATTTCTTCATCAGCTCCATTGCCGCCATTCTTCCGAACACGAGCGCCTTGCCGAAAGCAGTGCCCGTCATGTATGCCGCGCCGTGGACGCCGCCCACGATCTCGCCGGCAGCATAAAGCCGCGGGATCGGCTTGCCGAAGACGTCGACGACCTGGGCCTTTTCGTTCGTGAGGATGCCGCCGTAGGTGCCGAGGATGACTGCCGTGGACGGGAAGCCGTAGAACGGGGGCTTATCGATCGGCACCGGTTTTCCGAAACTGGCCACCAGCGCAGCCCTGCCGAACTGCGGGTCGGCGCCCTTTGCAACATTGGCGTTGTAGGTTTTAACAGTTTCCTCAAGCGCCTGCTCGGGGACCTTGATCTTCCGGGCAACTTCGGCCAGGGTCTGGCCGCTGAAGACCTTGCCGTTTTTCTCCAGGGATTCGATCGCGTTGAGAGGGTCTTTCAAAGCTTCCGTGCGTATAGCTGAATCGTAGATCTGGAAGCCCATCGCGTCGGGCTGCACCAATGAGGCGTCGCCCACCAGCTTGTATGAAATGGATTCGTTCACAAACCGCTTGCCTTCTTTATTGACGATGATCGCCCCCTTGTAAAAGACGAGGGCAAAATCGTTCTTGATCGACCCCGGGTCGGGAGCGAAACCGAACGTCGCCTTGATGTACGGCATGTCCTCGATATCCGAGCCATAGGCCCACGCCATTTTCAACCCATCGCCGTCGCTGCCCCGCCCGACAAGCGCCTGGGCCTTGGCCATCGGCGGCACAAATTTGGCGAGCAGCTTCTTGTTGAGAGAGAAGCCGCCGCTCGTGAGGATGACGCCCCGGCGCGCCCCGATATTGACTTGCTTGCCTCTCCTTTGCGCAAGCACGCCCCTGATATTGCCGTTGTCGTCGGCGATCAGCCTTGCCGCCCCCGTATTCAGCTCAATCCTGGCGCCCTTGGCCGTTGCCGTATCGCTCAGCACCTTCAGGACCTGCGCAGGCGTTACGTAATGGCCGCGGGGCACGCTCATGCCGCTGGCGATGCCGACCTTCATGAATTTCACGCCCAGTTTCTTCAGCCACTCGTATGTTTCGAGCTGGTGATCGACATAGGATTTAACCAGCGCCGGGACGTTCGCGTTTTCCCCGACCTTCATCATGTCCTTGTAAAACAGCTCGTTCGAGTCCTTGATGCCTTCCTTCTGCTGCATGTCCGTTCCCGCAAAGGCCAGCGCGCCCCCGCAGATCAGGCTGCTGCCCCCCATCACGGGCATTTTCTCAAGGACCAGGACCTTCCTGCCCGCCGGCGCGGCAGCGGCTGCGGCCGCCAGCCCGGCACCCCCGGCGCCAACCGCCAGGATATCCGTCTCCATGTCCCATTTTTTCGGGACCTTGGCCATTACGGTCGCCGGGTCCAAACCCGAAAACAGCGCGGCAGCCCCGACTCCCAGAACCGACACCTTGACAAAATCACGCCTGGTAAACTCCTTTCCCTTTTTGCTGCCCATATCCGGCCTCCTTTAAAAATTTTCAGTTGATTATTGTTTATTCCCCGCCGCTTTACGTCAATAGGTAAAAACCTGAGAAAGTCCTGAAATTTGTCTTAGAGAACGGAATAAATCGCTTTGCTTGGAAGACGCAGGGGCGACCGGCCGGCCGCCCTGTATTGGGATGATTACTTTGAAAAGAGGTGGCTGCGATAATACGCCAGCTCGGCAATTGAAGCCTGCACATCGAAATAGGCGTCGTGGTGGCTTCCCGATTTCGGGAGAAACGCTTCGGGGAAATACCGCCTGATGAATTTTTTCCTGTCCTTGCCGATATCATTGCCGGGATTCAGGCGGTTCCATTCCAGCTTGAACGAGGTGACGTCGAGGTGGCGGTAATTGAGCCGTCCCATGAACCGGGGCAGGAAGCGCCCTGCGAGCCGCCAGTCCGCATGGACGCTGTTGCCGGCCAGAACAGGCCTCTCATTCTCCATATCGGCGGGGTCCCCCACGGCCGAATCGATATAAGCGCTCAGCATGTCGTCGGCTGTTGAAATGTCCACGGCATTGGCCGAAAGGCATTTTTTAATGAGGCCCGGCAGGTTCTCCCTGACCCAGGGGCTGACTTCGTCGCCCGGGGACAACCGGATCGCGACCGAGATATCCTGCTCGCGCGGCACAACCCTGCGCAGGTCAAAATCAGTTATCAGCGCGGCGACCTGCAGCAGATGCGCCTTCTCCAGGTCCAGCGTCGAATATTCCGTGTCAAACCAGATATAGAATCCGGCGTTTCCAGGTTTCATTTGCATTGCCCTTTCCATCCGTAACTCCCCATTGTCTAACACATTTATTGAATTTTTTATACTTGTGTGAGATAGCTCCGGGCCGGAATGGCAGACATAAGAATTTCAAAATTGGTCCGGACAAGGCGCAGGACCGTCGAACTGATCGTGACCGAAGACGCGCGGCTCGTGGTGCGCGCGCCCTTGCGGACGCCCCGGGGTTTCATCGACGACCTGATCGATAGGAAACGGGAATGGATCATCCGGAAAATGAGCGAGGCGGGAAGCCGGGCCGCCCCGCCTCCGCGGCAGTTCCGCAACGGGGAAACTCTGTTGTACCTGGGCCGGCATTATAAAATTCAGGTTACAGATTCAGCGGGCATATATGTCCAGTTACGGGATGAAAAATTTCAAATCCCGAAACAGGTCCTGCCTTATGCGGCACGGTTTATGAAGACCTGGTATAAAAAGGAAGCCCTGAAGCTGATCAGGGAAAGGTGCCGGTATTTCTCGAATATATTCGGGTATGCGCCGAAATCCGTCAGCATCAGCAACGCGGAAAAAAGATGGGGCTCCTGCGGGCCGGGAGGGACCCTGAATTTCAGCTGGAAACTCATAATGGCCCCGCCTGAGGTGGTCGACTACCTCGTCGTCCATGAAATGGCGCATGTACTGCATCCCAACCATTCAAAGCTTTTCTGGGCAACCGTGGAGACAATCCTGCCGGACTATCGGTCAAACCGGAAATGGCTGAAGCAAAACGGCCACCTGCTCGCGATCTGAAGCGCCCCGCCGCGCGTCCGCTCATCCAGTTCAAAATAAATCACAAAAGAGAACCACTAGCTCTTCAACACCTCATCCCAGACAAATTCGCCCTTGTCAAAAATCGCGAGGCACGTGTCCACGACGTCGCCTTCATAAAGCCTGTCCCTGTTCCGCCTGATCTCATCCATCGCGAGTTTCAGCCCGAATCCCGGCCGGTAGGGCCGGTGGAAGGTCATCGCCTCCATCACGTCGGCAACGGAGATGATTTTTGTCTCCCTCAGGATTTTATCGCCTTTCATGCCCCGGGGGTAACCCGACCCGTCGAGGCGCTCGTGGTGCTGGTGGATTATTTCGGCCACCGGCCAGGGGAACTCGATATCCTTGAGGATCCTGTAGCCTGCCTCGGCATGCGTCTTTATCAGCGAATATTCGAATTCGGTAAGCTTGCCGGGCTTGGCCAGGAACTCGGTGGGGACGGAAATATTTCCCAGGTCGTGGATCATGCCGGCCAGGTATATCCCTTCCACCTCGCCTTTTTGCAGCCCCATCCTCCGCGCAATTTCGCGGGAGAGTACCCCCACATGCTGCTGGTGCCCC
>JBDKTK010000262.1:0-8861 GCA_039680225.1 Syntrophaceae bacterium | reverse complement strand
CTCTTTGCGGAGGATGCCCAGGAACGTTTTCAGCAGCGGTGATTCATTGTCTTTGCGCCACGCGACATGCCAGTCGATTTCGATCTTCTCTTCAATGGGACGTAACACGACATCGGGTATCGAATAGTTTTTGTAGAAATCAGGGGCGACCGATATGCCGAACCCCGCGGCCACGAGTCTCAGGAGGTTTTGGGCCTTGTCCACCTGGTGCGCGACATTGGGTATGAATCCGGCCGACTTCAGGATTTTGATCAGCCGGTCGTAAGCCGTCGGGCTGGCGGTTTTTTCCACCATGATGAAATGCTCGCCGGCAAGCTCCTCCAGCCGGAGGGTTTCCTGCTCGACCATCGGGTGGTTTGAGGCGAGCGCTATAAGGAGCTCAACCTTGCGGATGCATTCGAATCCCAGGACTGCCTCCAATTCGTCGGTCTTGAGGCCCACATACCCGAGGTCGATCTGGTTTTCCAGGAGCGCCTTGACCTGCTCCTGAAGGGTCATTTCCCTGATCACCAGTTCCATCCAGGGAAATATCTCCCGCAACTGCCGCGTTACGCTTGCCGGGAGCATTCCCGCAACAGGGCCCCCGTATGCTATGACAAGGGTCCCCGCTTCTCCGCGGTTCATCGCCTGGACAAGCCGGGTCGCGTGTTCCACCTTGTTCAGTATGTCTGTTGCTTCCCGGAGGAAATACTCTCCCGCATTGGTCAACCGGAGCTTCCTGTTGCTGCGGTCAAACAGTTTCACGCCTATCTCTGACTCGAGGTCGTTGATCTGCCGGCTGATAGGGGGCTGCGAGATCCTCAACTTTTCTGCGGCGCGGCGTATGTTAAGCCCTTCGGCGACAGCGACGAAGTAGCGAAGATGTCTCAATTCCATTCTCTGATACCAATGAGATATCATAATGTAACCTATATAGTATTAGCAAGTTGTCTTTTATCTTTGTATAAGAGCTTTTGCGAAGACCTTCCAGGGCAGCCATTGCAACTCGTTGTATGCTTTTGCCGCAGCTAAAATAGCCTGGATTGTTGCTCTTTTATCGAAAGGAGGGATGCCGGAGACGAGAAGCTTCGTTTAATCAGAGTTGCAGTTTTATTCTTATTTTTTTCTTAAAAAAAGGGAGGTTAATTCATTATGGCGCATGAACACTCATTTGCGACTCCGGCACCGGCCGGATTGGCAGCGTTGGCGGTGGCTTGTGTCGGTTTTGCAGCGGTATTTCTTGGAAGGGTGACCCCGGAAGGATTACCCCTCCTGGCGGCCTGGCTTGTCGGCGGCTGTCTCGTACAGTACACGACGGCTGTTATTGAGTTAAAAGATCATAATATCACCGGCGGTAACGTCTTCTTATTCTTCTCGGCATTCTTCATGCTGGCGGCGGCGTTGAGCGTGTTTGCCAAATTCATGATGATTAAATTCGGAATGAAACCTGCTCCTTATGTTGAGGGCTGGTGCTGGATGGCGGGAGCCGCTTTCCTCACGATAGTGACCCCGGCATATCTCAAAGGAACAAAGGTTATATTCCTGCTGGTGCTCTGCGTTGACGTAGTGCTCTGGTGCATCGTCTGCCTGGATATGGGAATCGCCCCTGATCCGGTCCTGTTCAAAAACATCGTAGCCTATCTGCTGATCGTGACCGGCTGGCTCGGAATCTATCTTTCCGGCGGAGTCCTTTGCAACACCGTTTACGGGAAGCCGATCATTCCGCTTCCTGCACCCTTTGTAAAGTAATTCGCTTCAATCAAAACTTATCCGAGGAGGCGGGCATTGCCCGCCTCTTTTTTATACAGGGGCGGCCGGCCGGTTGCTTTTTAAGTCTCAGGACTTCCTTTTTGCCCCTCATATCCTGAACGCCTCAGAATTAATCCCTTCCCGATTTAGCCGATTTATTAAGGACTGATAATCCTGATCGTAATCATATTCATTATTTTCGCGTGGAAAAATACGGTATTCCTGTATGTACAGAGATTCGGCCATTCATTAGAAATTAATCATGTTACGTCGCATCAGGCGTATTGCGGCACAGACGCCCATCTTATCGGGATTACTCCGATATCTTTTTGCCGCATGATTTCCGGCCGGAATTTGACCCGGGATTGGGCCTGGCGAGCAGGAGAAAAGGGGAAGGGTGATGATCATTGAAAAGGAGATCCGCGGGTTCATCGAGGAGAATTTTCTGCCTGAAAAAGAGCTCCTTGCTGAAGATTCCCTCTTGCAGAAAAGGATAATCGATTCAACAGGTATACTGGAACTGGTTGCATTTCTGGAGGACCGGTACGGCTTCAATGTGGAAGACGATGAGCTGATCCCGGAAAACCTCGATTCCCTCAGGAAAATTTCCACGTATGTCCACAGGAAGATTCTTTTGAAAAAGCAGGAATTCCGCTGCGCGGCGGGACACGTGTAACCGGCAGGCGCCCCGGCGGGCCGGGCCGGACAATACGGACAGGTGCGTAAAATGCTTCTGCAACAGTTCCTGGAGGACAGCGCCCGCAAGTTTCCCCGGAAGACCGCGCTCGTATACGAAAACAGGAGGCTCAATTACGCCGAGCTTGACGCCGGGTCCAACCGGCTGGCCCATCTTCTGAAAGAATGCGGCGTGAAAAGGGGCGGGCGCGTTGCCATTTTCCTTGAAAATTCGCCGGAAGCGGTCATTTCCATATTCGGGGCCCTGAAAGCCGATGCCGTTTTTGTCATCCTCAGCCCGCAACTCAAGCCGCGCAAGCTGGGGTATATAATTGAAAATTGCGGGGCCGGGGTCATCGTGTCGGATGCGCAGAAATTATCGGCCGCGGCCGCGACGCTTGCGGGCCTGCCCGGCTTGAGGACGGTGATTTGCGCAGACGGATTCGGCCGCGCCGCTCTCTCCGGAGGGCTGCAGTTCCTTGCCTGGAATGAATCGTTCTCAATGCCTGCAGTGCGGCCCCCTTGCGCCAACATCAACCTTGACCTGGCCGCGATAATTTACACATCAGGCTCCACGGGCAGCCCGAAAGGGGTCATGCTCACGCATCTGAACATGACCTCGGCAGCCGAGTCGATCGCCGCGTACCTGGAGAGCGTCCCCGGTGACGTGATCATCAATTTGCTCCCGCTCTCGTTCGACTACGGGCTCTACCAGGTCCTGATATGCTTCAAGGCGGGCGCCACCCTCGTGCTGGAAAGATCGTTCGCCTGGCCTTATTCTGTTGTGAAGAGGATTATCGATGAGGGGGTCACCGGATTCCCGGGCGTGCCGACGATCTTTGCCCTGCTGTTCCAGATGAAAAACCTGGACCGTTATGATTTCAGCTCGCTGCGCTATGTCACGAGCACGGGCGCGAACCTGCCGGTCAAGCACATCCGCCGGCTCCGGGAAATATTCCCCGCCGCGAAAATATATTCCATGTACGGCCTGACCGAGTGCAAGCGCGTATCGTACCTCCCCCCCGGGGATATCGACAGGAAGCCGGAATCGATCGGCCGGGGCATGCCTAACCAGGAACTCTGGATAGTTGACGAACAGGGGCGCAGAGTCGGCCCCGGGGTAATCGGCGAACTCGTTGTCAGGGGCTCTCATGTCATGAAAGGGTACTGGTCGGACCCCGAAGCAACTTCCCGCGCGCTGCGGCCGGGGCCGCACGACGGCGAGCGGGTCCTTTATACGGGAGACCTCTTCAGGATGGATGAGGAAGGCTACCTGTATTTTGTCTCCCGGATGGACGACATGATCAAAACAAGGGGCGAAAGGGTCAGCCCCCGCGAGGTGGAGAACGCGCTTCACGAGATGGAAGGGGTGGCGGAGGCCGCCGTGGTCCCCGTCAGCGACGGCGTGCTGGGCAACGCTATCAAGGCCTTCATAGTCCCGCGCCCGGGATACGCGCTGGACAGGAAAGACCTGGTCTCCCACTGCCGCAGCCTGCTGGAGGATTTCGCGGTCCCCAGGTACTTTGAGATCAGGGAAAGCCTGCCCAGGAGCGGTTCCGGGAAAATAGACAAGCCGGCCCTTCAACAGAGCCAGGGGGACCAGGGGGGGCAGATCAGGGTTGCGGATTTGGGCCGAACGCATGCCGCACCTCCCAATAAACAAGATGTTCCGGGGAAAGATGGGAAAGAAAATCAGGGTGATCACGGGGCAGGTGCCCCTGGAGGATGATTTCCGGGGATTGAGCGCCCTCAGGTCGATTCTGGGGAGGCTGCTGCATTCAGCCGCCCGGTCGCTGCCCATGCACCCGGACTGGAGGGCCGGCATCCACAGGTGGCGGGGGGCGACCATAGGCAAAGGGGTATTCATCGGCTCCGAGGTGTTCATCGACAATGCCCACCCGCAGGGCATCGTGATCGAGGACAATGTCGTTATCTCTTTCGGATGCTACCTGATAAGCCATTTCATCGGGCCGTTCCACCTCAGGCACATCCTCGACAATTACGGCATGGTCAGCAAGGGGATCGTCCTGAAGGAAGGCTGCTACCTGGGCCCCTGCTGCATCGTGACCGATGGGGTAACAATCGGCAAGTGCAGCGTTGTCGGGGTCGGGTCGGTTGTAACGCGGGACATTCCCGATTACAGCGTCGCGCTGGGTTATCCAGCCCGGGTGATCAGGAAATTCACCAGGGATGAGGTCGGGGAATTCCTGAAATAGAAATTCTCATTATCGGAACAGCTTGTCTGAAGGGAGGTCCGGGATTCCGCTTGCGCCGAGGCTCCCGGGGGCCCTAAAGACAAAAGGAGGTTCCCTTCCAGCAGTCGATACCTCACACCATTCTATTTAGTCTGAAGGAACCTGCCGATCGTCATGATCTCGGCCTCCTTGGTCCCTTCATATAATTCCAGAATCTTTGCGTCGCGGTAGTATTTCTGGACCGCGTATTCGTCGATGTAGCCGTACCCTCCGTGGATCTCGACCGCGTAATTGGCGCAGAAGACCGCCGTCTGCCCGCCGAAGAATTTCGCCATCGCGGCCAGCGTGTAATCGGGCTTGCCGGCGTCGATGAGCCAGGCGGCCCTGTAAGTCAGGCCCCGCAGCGCCTCGATCTGGATGGCCATCTCGGTGAGTTTCTTCTGGGTCAGCTGGTAAGAGCCGAGGGGCGCGCCGAAAGCGGTCCGCTCCCTGCAGTACTTCACCGACTGCTCCAGGCAGGCGATGGAAAGCCCGAGCGCCTGGGCCGCTATCTCGACCCTTGTCGTGTCGAAGAAATGCATCAGCTGATAAAATCCCTTGCCCTCTTTTCCCACCAGGTTGGCCTGCGGCACCCGGACGTCCTCGAAGGCTATCTCGGCCGTGTCGCTGGAGCGGATCCCCATCTTGCCCCGGATCTTGTTGCGCGTGACGCCCGGGGTATCGGCCGGGACGATGATCATGCTGAAACTGTTATGCTTCTTCTCTTCGGGGTTGGTGATGCACTGGGCCACCATGAAATCGCATACCGACCCGTTGGTGATGAACATCTTGTTCCCGTTGATGACATAATCCTTTCCGTCCTTCACGGCTTTCGTCTTGTAACCGGCGACGTCCGTCCCGGCGTTCGGCTCCGTGTAAGCGCCCGCGGAGACCTTGTCGCCGGCGCAAACAGGCGGAAGATAAGTTTTTTTCTGCTCTTCGCTTCCGTATTGAAAAATGGCCTCGCAGCCGAAGCAGGCGGCCATGACATTGAGGCCGATGCCCATGTCAACCCGGGAGAGCTGCTCCGTGATTATGCAATTGCCGACAAAACCGGCGTTGGGGCCGCCGTATTCCTCGGTTATCCAGGCCCCGACGAGGCCGTTGCCGGCGCCTTTTTTGATTATATCCCGCGTGTATTTCTCATGTTCGTCGCATTCCCTGATATGAGGGGTAAACTCCGTCACGGCGAATTTGTATGTCATGTCGCTCAGCATCTTGTGCTCTTCGGAAAATTCGAAATTCATTCAAGTCTCCTTTCCGGTATTCGTTCGGATTTGTTATTCTTCAGCCGAAGAAATTTTTTTTCAATGAGAAGAAAGATTCTTCGCTGCGCTCAGAATGACATTGATTCAAAGTCCCCCTTTCTTTAAAGGGGGCTTCAGGCGGATTTTCGCTCTGAAAAATCCCCTCCGGCCTGCTCAGTGCAGGCCTTGGAAAAGGGGAGAGGTTTTACTGGAGCTTATTGCTCCGTTTCCAGATGCCCTGGGCCCCGGCCGCCCTGATGAGGTCGTCGCGGGTTTCGGGGTGGGCAATGCCGATAAGGGCCTCGGCCCTCTGCCAGGTGTTGCGCCCCTTCAGGCTCACTTTGCCGTATTCCGTCACGATGACGTGGGCCATGGAGCGGGCGCTCGTCACGATTCCTCCCGGCGGCAGGTGGGGAACGATCCTGGACTTTATTTTGCCTTCCTTGTCCTTGCAGCTCGAGGGCAGGCAGATTATGGACTTCCCGCCGCGCGATTTATAGCCGGCCAGCATGAAATCGAACTGCCCGCCGGTCCCTGTGATCTGCCGGAAGCCGGAAGACTCGGAACAGATCTGGCCGTAGAGGTCCACCTCGATTGCGTTATTAATGGTGACGAGGTTTTCGTTCCTGGCGGCATTTTCGGGCACGTTCGTGTAATTGACCGGATATGTCGCGCACCTCGGGTTGTCGTTGATAAACTCGTAAAGGATATTTGTTCCGAGGGCGAATGTGAAAACGATCTTCCCGGGATCGATCTGTTTTCTGGCCCCGGTGAGCTTGCCGGCGTTGAACATGTGGACATAGGAGTCAACGAGCATCTCCGTATGGCACCCCAGGTCCTTGAGGTCCGAATCGGCGATCATCATCCCGACCGCGTTGGGCATGCCGCCGATGCCGAGCTGGACGCAGCTGCCGTCCTTCATTTCCTCAACTATGAACTTGGCCACTTTCCTGTCGACTTCCGTCAACGGGGGGGCCGGGATCTGCGTCAGGGGAGGGTCCTCGCCTTCCACGATGTAATCGACCTCGCTGATGTGGATGGCTTCCTCGTATCCGCCGAGGACGCGCGGCTGGTTTTTATTCACCTCGACTACGACTTTTTTCGCCCGGTCGCAAAGGGCCTTGGAGTGCGAGCACTGGGGGCCGAAATTGAAATACCCGTGCCTGTCCATTGGGTTCACCTGCAGCATGAACACATCGAGGTCGTCCACTTCCTCGCGGCAGTAGCGCGGCACTTCGCTGTAAACTATGGGGTGGTAATATACGGGTACGCCCTTGTCGGCGAATTTACGGTCGGCGCCCGAGAAATGCCAGCTGACCCAGGTGAAAGTCTCTCCCCTGGGGTCGGCGGCAACAACCTCGGGCAGGTAAGCGGTGACGCAGCTGCGGACGTTGACGTCCCTGAGTTCATCCTTGCGCCCGGCCAGGGCCTTGTCGCAAGCGCGCACCATGCCCAGGAAAGACCCGTATTCAACCCAGTCGCCCGATTTAACCACACGGGCGGCCTCATCTGCTGTAACGAGTTTCTGTTTGTAAAGGTCCATCAAACTCATATGTTTCCCTCCATTTTTGTTTGATATGCTTAAATCATCTCCAGGGCCGTGGCCATGGATACTCCGCCCCCGCCGCACAGGGTGGCGAGGCCGAGGTTCTTCCCGTTTTTCTTCATGGCGTGAAGGAGCGTCACCATGATCCTGCAGCCCGTGGCGCCTACCGGGTGGCCCAGGCCCACCCCGGACCCGTTGATGTTCGTTATCTCCCTGTTGAGCCCTATCTCTTTCTCACAGCCGATGTATTGCCCGGCAAAGGCCTCGTTTAGTTCTATCAGTTCAAAATCGGAGAGCTTCATGCCCGACTTGGCCAAAAGGCTCTTCACCGCAGGTGTGGGGCTCAGTCCCATTATGGAGGGGTGGCATCCTCCGTATCCGACGGCCCTGATGCGGGCAATCGGTTTCACACCCAGCTCTTTCGCCTTCTCCGCGGACATGATCAGCATGGCGGCCGCCCCGTCGTTTATCCCCGAGGAGTTCCCGGCCGTAACTTTCCCCACCTTCGGGATGAATGCCGGGGGAAGGGCAATCAGCTTTTCCATTGTCAGCCCGGGGATGAAGTGCTCGTCCTTTGCAAAGATGACAGGAGGTTTCCCCTTCTTCTGCGGAATTTCGAAGGGGACGATTTCCTCCCTGAAGTCCCCGTTAATGGTCGCGCGCTCGGCGTTATTGTGGCTGCGCAGGGCCACTTCATCCATTTCCCGGCGGCTGATGTTGTGGATCTGGGCGATCAGTTCCGTAGTGTGCCCCATTATGTAAGGCTTGCCGCGGAAGAGGTCCACGACCGGCCCTTCCTTGACAGGTCCGGCATCCAGCCCCGGCTGAAGGCGCGATCCGCAATAGAGGGCCTCTATCAGGCTGTCGTCAAAGCTCTGGTTTTGAAGGCGGCAGCCCCAACGCGCCGCCGGGACCGCATACGGCACTCCGGACATGTGCTCGACGCCGCCGGAAAGGATCACGTCGGCAAGTCCCGCCTTGATCATGGCCATTCCCGATATGACGGCTTCCATGCCGGAAATGCACACGCGGTTGATCGTCACCGCAGTCGAGGTCTCGGGTATGCCCGCGTCAAGAGCGGCGACTCTTGTCACGTTGAGTGCATTGTATGGATCAAAACAGCAGCCGAAGCGCACGTCGTTAATCGCCCCGGCATCAATGCCGGCGCGCTTTATCGCCTCCTTCATAACGGCGCTGGCTATCTTGTAAGCATGGATATCTTTCAGGGAGCCTCCGAACGAGCCGATGGCCGTCCGGCAGGCAGATGCAATGACAACCTCTTTCATTTTAAAACCCTCCTTGCCCTTGGATGATGGCTTCTGATGTTGATTTCACATTTGCGGTTATGGTTTGAGCTGAATTGATTTTGGAACACCGGGCGGTGCGGGCCGCGGGCGGGCGCCTGGCCCTCCCTGCCGGCCCGTTCCGGCT
>JBDKTK010000261.1:0-4492 GCA_039680225.1 Syntrophaceae bacterium | reverse complement strand
TGCTTTCCGCCCTGATGAAACGTCCTTTCTTGACTCCCGCTTCGACTTCCTCGGCCGTGCCGCCCATCTTGGCGATCATCGCCTCATTGAAGATAGAGTACGTAGGCTTGGCGTCCGGCCCGAGGTTGATCTGGGCAAAAGCGCAGACATCGCGGCGTTCGAGCTCATTGACGAAACGTTTGCCTTCCTTGGTGACATACATAATGCCGTACCCGGGACCGTTGAACGGGTAAACGGCGGGAGTATCAAGGATTCCCGTTTCCGGCTCCGCAAAAGGATAGAGCTGGATGAAGTTGAGCTGCAGCGTATCGGCGCCGATTGCCTGGGCGTAGCGGATCGACTCTCCCGTCGCCCCTTTCTGGTTGGTGCAGTTGAATTCCTTCACCAGCCTCGGGTTATGCCTCAACCTCATGGGGATGTCCCAGCTGAAACCTCCGGAGGCTAGTACGACAGCCTTGTTGGCCCTGATATTAAGGGTCCTCCTTCCCCTTTTCACCTCGACGCCCATAACGGGGGTCTTCGGGTTGGCATCCCTGCGCCAGATCCAGGAAATCGGGGAATTCAGGACAATCTTGGCCCCTCTCTTCTCCGCGATCTTCCGGAGGGCCTCGGTGAATTCCCTGCCGACTCCGGCGACCGCTGTGTGCGTACGGTATGCAGTGTGGCCGCCCGCGCGCGTGACAGTCGGCCTGACTTTTGCGCCGCCTTCGTCCATCATCCAGTTGAGGGCGTTCGGGGAGCCGCTTGTCACGACGCTGACCAGTTCGGGGATATTGTAATAATCTCCGCCCTTGAGCGTGTCATCCAGGTGCTGCTTGGCGCTGTCCTCGCCCAGGTTCAATTTCTGCCTCAAGTGGAGCTCGCTGTCCCAGGCGGCATAGACGCCGCCGTTGATGATCGAGTTGCCGCCGTAGGTGGGCATCTTTTCCAGGACGACGGTTTTCGCGCCCGCTCCGGCGGCTTCAGCCGCAGCCGCCAGGCCTGCGAAACCGGAGCCGACCACGATAACGTCCCATGTCTCGTCCCATTTGGCAGGCATTTTTCTGACAATCGCCTCTGCCGTCCCCGGGGCGGCCATGTTGAGGGCCATGCCCCCGCCTGCCGCAATAGCGCCGAGCGCTACAGCTCCTTTCAAAACAGATCTGCGGCTCACACCTTTTTCTTCTATTTTGTCGTTTTTATCCTTCTTCATCTAAAACCTCCTTTGTCCAAAGTTTGAATTTAGGGGACCGGGAATCCCCGATCCGGACACTTGCCTATTTCAAAACCGGGAACGGAAGATCCGTGAGAATTTTTTCAGCCCTTTTCGCATATCCTTCGAGGTCCGGTGCTACACGGCCTGCAAATTCCCGTATGTCCCTGTCTGCGGCATTTTGGGCCATATACCTGTACAGCCCCGCATCACGCCGGTTTTCATCAATCATGAGGCCTATATAATTCCTGTCGAATGCGGCGCCGTATTCCCGGGAGTAATAACTCACGGTATTCCGGCGCACCGGGTCGATATCGGGAGAAAGCTTCAATCCCTTTTTCGCAGCGATTTTTTCCAGGTCCCGGCAGATCTGTCCGTGAGCGGCCGCCATGTCCCTGCCGTAATTTATGAAATCCCTTCCCGCCGCCTGCCTCACGGCCATTTCCCCCATTGTGATCTGAAAGGAGCTGTAATTCAAAGCCTCCTGCAGGAACTGCCCGTCAGTAATACCGGCCATACCGGCGGGGACATTGTCTTGCGCAGTCCCGGTTTTGCCCTGGGCGATTGCAAACCCCATTGCCGCGAGAATGAAAATGCCTGTAATGGTATATAAGGTAATCCGGCTCCTGCTCATAATCTTCCTTAATAAGGCTCTGAATGCCCGCGGTGCCTGAGCCAGTTTTCCCGGTATGAATTCGCCAGTTCCGGAGATTCCAGGACCAGGAGATTATCGGCGATCATCTGCTCGGAGGCCTTGTTGAAATCGAACGACCCGGTAAAAATTATCCTTTTATCGACGATCATGACGCGGTTATTTGCAATCGAGTGCTTGTTGTCCAGGAACACGGCAATGCCCTCCCGGGACATCAGGACACCCGGCGTGACACCCTCGGCCCTGTCTGCCTTGTCCACTATCAATGCCACCGTAACACCTTTTTTATGCGCCTTTATCAGCGCCTCGGCAATTGGGAACGAGCCAAAATAATAGGATTGGATGAGTATCTCCGCTTTTGCGCCGGAAATGCTTTTTATGGCGGCATCCGCAAAACCGCCGCCCGGGCTGAAATATACCTGTGCCGGGGTATCTTTGGCCAGGGTGATTTCGAACGCGTCTGCAAAATTAACGCAGATAAGGAACGTCATCAGAATTGCAGATACCGGCAGAATGTGCCTCATATCAGGGCTCCCGCAGACTTGAACAGATGCAAATATGACTTATAATTATTAGTTGATGGGCTAGAATTTTTCCATAAGGAATATACTTATAAATCAATGTCGATTTTCTTAAAAACAGGCGGGCAGGCAGGGAAAGTTCCCTTAGGGTCCCATCCTATGTGTTTTGCAGGCCGCGCCGCGGCATTAACGTCTGCCGGCATCCATGCAACGGGCAGTATCATCCTTGTTCGATGCCGCTATTGAGACAGAACAAGTTCCCGCCGAGCGCCGCTGCTGACTTAAGGCTCTTTCTTGCCGCCTGGAAGCTCCAGCCGAGCCTGATGACGTCCGGCAGGTCGGCCGGGCTTTGCAGCAGGCCCGAAAGCAGCCGCAGCGGCCTGATGCGGCCCTGCCGGTCAACGCAGCTGCCGGCGCACCAGGGGACCCGCATTCCCAGTGTATCCGTAACGGCCCTGACCGCCAGGAAGGGGATGCCCGCTTTCCAGGCCGCCGCGCAGATTGAGGCGCTTTCCATATCGGACACGACGGCGCCCGTTTCCCTGCCCAGGAGTTCCTTCGCGGATGAATCGGGCATGATGCTGAAGCTCTCCGCCAGCGAGCCTCCGCGAACGGGCAGGTGCGGGCTCATGCGGCTGCAAAGCCTCTCCCGCCAGAGCGGGTCGGCTGCATGGATCGAGCCGTCCGCCGCGATCACCCGCCCGGGTATCACGATTTCACCGGGGGAGATCCCCCGCTGCAGGCCGCAGGCAAAGCCCCAGCTCATCAGGGCGCCGGCCCCGTTCTCAATCAGGATGCGGGAAGCGAGGCAGGCCCGTTCGGGGCCGATGCCCGACACCAGCAGGATTGCGCCTTCCCGGAACCGCAGCAGCTCGCCCGCGGCGACGGTCCCTCCGGCCAGGGCCCGCCCTTCCTCGGTCATTGCTGCGATAATCCCTAATTTCACTTTTTCCTCAGGGCCCGGTAAGACGCAAGGGCCCACAGGGGGAAGTACAGGGAATACCCGTGGTATTTGAGATAGAAGACCCGCGGGAAACCCGGGGCTGTGAAGCTCTCGTCCTCCCACGTGCCGTCGGGCTTTTGCGCGTTCATGAGGAATTGCGCGCCCCTGCGGACCTCCGGCGAGTTCCCCTGGCCGGCGTCGATCAGCCCCAGCATGGCCCAGGCGGTCTGGAAAGAAGTGCCCTCAATGCCTTCGCCCGGATTGACGGTCCCGAAATAAGTCTCGCAGCACTCGCCCCAGCTGCCGTCCGGCTGCTGTTTCCTCTTCAGCCAGGCGACCCCCCTCCTGATATGGAACTCGTTTCGGGCATCCCGGGTCCTGCTCAGGGCCCCCAGAACGGACCACGTCCCGTAAATGTAATTGGTCCCCCAGCGCCCGAACCAGGAGCCGTCCGGTTCCTGCTCCCCGCGCAGGTACGCCAGGCAGGCCTCGATCTCCTTTTCCCGGCCGCCGGTCTGCGCCATTAATGCGGCGCAGCGGGCCGAGACATCGCTCGTCGGCGGGTCGAGCAGGGCGCCGTGGTCGGCGAAGGGGATTTCGTTGAGATAATAACGGGTCATATCCGAATCGAAGGCGCCAAAGCCGCCGTTGCGGGACTGCATGAGGCTTATCCAGTCCGCCGCGAGCTCCACCGGCTTCATGAATTCCGCGGCCCCGCTCCGGAGCATTGCCCAGGCCACGACGGCGGTATCGTCAAGGTCGGGGTAACGGGGGTTGTTGAACTGGAATGCCCACCCGCCGCCTTTCGCTCCGGGATGGTTATCCTGCCAGTCGCCGGGAGCATCAATTATCTGTTTTCCCTTCAACCATTTCAGCGCTGCATGGATTTTGGGGCCGGCGACATGGTCGCCTTCCTCCTGAAGCGCCAGGCAGGCGAGCGCGGTGTCCCAGACAGGGGACATGCACGGCTGGCAATAAGCGGAACTTCCGCTGTCGAGGACGAGGTCCTTCAAGGCCTGCTTCGTCGGCAGGCGGTAGGGGTGGCCCGGCGGGAAACCGAGCAATTGCAGGGACTCGTGGGCGTTGACCCGGGCGGGGAATCTAGCGCCCAACCCGTCATGGCCGTTGATCCTTTGCGTAATCCAGTCCGAGGCTTTTTTCAGGGCGTATTCCCTGATCGCCTT
>JBDKTK010000260.1:0-3036 GCA_039680225.1 Syntrophaceae bacterium | reverse complement strand
GTCGTCTTCATAGATTTCGACAACCGCCCGCGCCGCAGGGCGGTCGTGGTGCAGCTTTGCGGCAGGTGAAGGGCCCGCCCTGGAGGTGAAGCCTTGAATTGCCGTGCCCGCGCAAGGGGTATCCGGTTTATTAGCGCTGCGCATCAAAATGACCGCCGGGTAATTTCAAGCGGGAGGGTTAATCGATTGCTGGAAATGGATAGACGAGGTTACCGGACGATCACTTTCCCGACATACTTGCCCAGGGCCTTGCGCAATTTTTCGAGGTCTCCGTCGGAAGGGGGTTTTGTGTTCAACTGTTCGGCATCCAGGACCTTGGTCGGGACAAATTTCTGCAAGGCATATTTCTTTGCTCCCTTGATCGCCTTGGCCATGTTCAGGTAATCGCCGCGCTGCAGGCAGCCCGTCGTAACGGTAGTGCGGAACTCATGGTCGATGCCGGATGAAATGATGAGATCGATGCTCCGGCGGATGTCCTCGGAGCTTACCGACGAGCGGGTCACCGACGCATACCGGTTTTCCGGGTCGCTCTTCCTTCCGGTGAGCGGGGCCTTGATGTCCATGGCAATATAATCCAGGACCCCCCGGTCGATCAGGGATTGCAGGACTTGCGGATTGGAGCCGTTGGTGTCGAGTTTGACGGAGAATCCGAGCTCCCTGATGCGGCAGATGAAGTCCATCAAATCGGGCTGAAGGGTCGGCTCGCCGCCGGTTATAACGACCCCGTCGAGCCTGCCCCGGCGCGCTTCCAGGAAAGAGAATATCTCTTTTTCGTCCAGGGGCTCCCGGAACTGTGCCGGGTCCACGAGTTCGGGGTTATAGCAGTAGGGACACCGGAAGTTGCACCCCTGGGTGAAAACTATCGCGGCGATTTTCCCCGGATAGTCGATAAGAGAAAATTTCTGCAATCCGCCGATCTTCATTCTATACGGCAAAGACCTTCCTGATCTTGAACTCTTCCTGCTTGCCCTTGTTCCATTGCTTCACAGGGCGCAGGTACCCGACCACGCGCGAATACACCTCGCATTGGGAGTTGCAGTGGGGGCAGAACTCCTGCTCGCCGTTGAGATAGCCGTGGCTGGTGCAGACGCTGAAAGTGGGGGTGAATGTGAAGTACGGCAGATGGTACGTACTGCATATCTTTTTCACAAATGTTTTGATCGCGGAGGAATCCTGGACGCGCTCGCCGGCGAAGGCATGGAACACCGTGCCGCCCGTGTACCTTGTCTGGATATCGTCCTGGAGGTCGAGCGCCTCGAACAGGTCGTCGGTGTAATTGACGGGCAGCTGGCTGGAATTCGTATAAAAGGGGGCAGACCCGTTGCTGCCGATTTCCGGTTCATTCGCGCAGATGATTCCCGGATATTTCTTTTTATCGATCTGGGCCAGCCTGTAAGAGGTCCCTTCCGCCGGGGTTGCTTCCAGGTTGAAATTGTTCCCGGACTCGTCCTGGAATGCCAGCATCTTGCCCTTCATGAAATCCAGGACCCGTTTGGTGAACTCGCTTCCCTCCTTCGTGCCGATGTTCTTGCCCAGGAAGTTGAGGCAGGCCTCGTTCATGCCCACCAGGCCGATGGTCGAGAAGTGGTTCTTCCAGTACTCGCCCAGGCGCTGCTTGACCCCGCGCAGGTAATATTTCGTATAAGGATAGAGGTTGGCCTCCGTGAATTTCTCCAGGACCTTTCTCTTGATCTCCAGGCTCTCCTTGGCGCATTTCATCAGCCGTTCCAGGCGGCTCAAAAACTCCTCTTCCGTTTTTGAGATATAGCCAAGCCTCGGCATATTGATGGTAATGACCCCGATTGAGCCGGTCAGGGGATTGGAGCCGAAGAGCCCGCCGCCCCTCTTTTCAAGCTCCCTGTTGTCTATCCTCAGCCGGCAGCACATGCTGCGGGCGTCTTCCGGATTCATATCGGAATTCACGAAATTGGAGAAATAGGGCACGCCGTACTTGGCCGTCATCTCCCAGAGGTAATCGAGGTTGCGGTTCTGCCAGTCGAAGTCATTGGTAATGTTATAGGTCGGGATCGGGAAGGTAAAGACCCGGCCCTTGGCGTCCCCCTCGGCCATGACCTGCAGGAATGCCTTGTTGAACAGGTCCATCTCCTTCTGGAACTCCCGGTACGTCTCCTTCTGGGGCTTGCCGCCGATAATGACGTTCTGGTCGGCATAATACCTGGGGACGGTCACGTCCAGGGTGACATTTGTAAACGGAGTCTGGAACCCGACCCTGGTGGGGACGTTGATGTTGAAGATAAACTCCTGCAATGCCTGCTTTATCTCCCGGAAACTCAGTTTATCGTACCGGATAAAGGGGGCGAGCAGGGTGTCAAAATTCGAAAACGCCTGGGCCCCGGCGGCCTCTCCCTGGAGGGTGTAAAAGAAATTCACGATCTGCCCCAGAGCGCTGCGCAGGTGCTTGGCCGGGCGGCTCTCCACCTTTCCGGACGCCCCGCGGAAGCCCTCCAGCAGCAGGTCCCAGAGGTCCCAGCCGACGCAATACACGGACAGCAGGCTCAAATCATGGATGTGGAAATCGCCGTCCACGTGGGCCTGTTTTATTTCGGGGGGGTATATCTCGTTGAGCCAGTAAACCTTGGACAATTCGGAGGAGAGGTAATTGTTCAACCCCTGGAGGGAATAATCCATATTGCTGTTTTCATTGATTTTCCAGTCGGCCTTTTTCAGGTACTGGTCGACGAGGTCGATCTCCATCTTGTTGGCCAGCTCGCGCAGCCTGGCATGCTGGTCGCGGTAGATGATATAGGCCTTGGCCGTCTTCCGGTATGGCGAGGAAAGCAGGACCTCCTCCACGATGTCCTGGATCTCCTCAACGGAAAAGATCGAATTGTTGTAAATGCTCTCCGCAAGGGAAAGGACCTTGATGGTAAGCTTCCGCGCAGTGTCCGGGTCGAACTCACCTGTCGCCGCTCCGGCCTTGGCAATGGCGCTGGTGATCTTCTCCGGATTGAACGGATCTAAACGCCCGTCCCTCTTACGAATAGTATCTTGCATGAATTCCCCCCGGTTTTTTCA
>JBDKTK010000259.1:0-12229 GCA_039680225.1 Syntrophaceae bacterium | reverse complement strand
TCGTCGCTGCCCCCGATGGAAGCCGCCGCGGACCGGAACGGGAATATGCCGCGGCGGTAGAGCAGCTGTTCCATGTCGATCCAGAGCAATCCCGGTTCATTTGCCCCCCATTGCGACGAGGATACGGAGCTGACGGTCACGGGTTTGAGCTTCAAAGCTGCGGCTGCCGCATACACGCAGATATTGAGGGCCGGGAAGGACCCGGTAAAGCTGATCGCGACGCAGTCACCCTTGCCGATCCGGGCCTTTTTGAACAGGTCGACAATGACGGCGGCGAAGTTGGGATTGACTGAAGTCTGCTTGGCATCGAGGTCTCCGGGATGGCTGGTCACGGGGCTCATAAAGGTCCCGATCAGGCCGGAACCGGCCGGGTCCGAGGCAGGGTCGATGGGAAGGTCGTGCCGGAGCCGCTCTTCCCGGATGATGTTCATCGCTTTCAGGGCCAGGCTTGCGGCCTCGAGCTTTTCCGTGTAGTGCGGCTTTTCGGTTACGGACTGGAAGTGCTCGACAGCCGCCACGCCCCCGACGGAAAAGAGGGCGACAAGAATAAAAGCGAAGACGGGCATGCCCTGCGGGCGCCAGTAAATTTTTTTCATCGGTGCAGCCCCGCTCCGAAGGCCAGAATCAGGATCAGGCGGACGATGACCGAAGCCGTGATCAAAGAGCACAGGGACTCGATCATGCCCCGGCGGTCTATCCAGATAGCGATCAGCCCCGGTATTATGAACCCGATCACGTTGTACAATTCATCTCCCCCGATGGCGCCGGCAACGAGGCGCCGCGCGACCATCCCGGTCAGGTACCCGGCAAGGATCATCATTATTGTGCGGCGCCTGCCGAATATGATCATGGTGGAGCCGAGCACCCGGACTATGCCGTAAGCCGCTATGCCTGCGAGGAGTGTCAAGCCGACGCTCAGGGGTTCAGTAAGGTAGAGGGCAAAGTAGCCGGGCACCACGAGCCCGGCCCCGGCCATCCCAAGGGCCTCGGAGAGCACCAGGCTTACTACAAGGCCGATTCCTATTGAAACGGGAAGAAGCTCGATCATAAATTAATCTCAAATTTCAAATTTGAAATTTCAAATTTTTTTCAGCTCGCTCCGGTTCCGGAAATAGCGCGCCAGGCCCAACCCGCGGCCCTTGGTGTTCCCGAGGCCTGCGACCAGCGTGGATTCGCCCGCCAGCTCGATGACCTTTTCGAAGATCTCGCTCTCCGGTTCGTTTTCCGCGGTAATAATCTTTCTCATCGGCAGGCCGTTCGAAACGGCAGCCCTTGCGAGGAAGTACGTTCCGCTGCCCATCAAAAGGTAGTGGTCGGCTTCCCGCCAGTTCGGGCACGCCGCCCCCAGTTGCTCGGAGCGGTTGGGGCGGTCGCTGCGGCAATTGAATATGATGATGCGCTTGCTGGCTTGAGGATAGCGGTCGATTGCCATGTTCCAGAGCTGTTCGGACGATTCTGGGTCGTTCGCGGCAAAGGCGTTGACGAAATATATGTCCCGCCCGAAGAATGTCAGGTGCGACATGGTCAGCACGCCCGGGTCCGGGGGCGCCTTCCACATGCCTCGCAGGGCGGTTTCGCGGTCTATGCCAAGGTCCCGGCAGACGCTCAGGGCGAGCGCCACGTTTTCCTTGTGCTCGACATAGGAGAACCCGGCCATGTCCGCGTCCCTGATCGCGGCCACATCTTCGGCCGTGACGCCAATGAGGCTGGCGCGCCGGTCGCGGGCGGAACGCTCGAAGACGGGCAGGTATTTTCTTTCGGCCGTGAAGAGCTTCGAGTTTTTCGGGGTTGTACCGGCGAGGGCCAGAGCGACGTCGTTTTCCTCCGGCCCCATCACGTCGAGGTGATCGGCCCTTACATTAGTGATCACCCCGTGGGTGGCCCTGAGGAACTTCGACTCGCTCAGCCATTGCAGGTGAGGCTGGAGGGCCATGCACTCCAGGACGAAGGCGCCGGCCCCGCAGCTCGCGGCGACAGACACTATCCTCACCTGCTCGATGACATTGGCTCCGGCCGGCCGGAAAATCGGGTATTCCGAGGCGTCCGGAAGGATCATCCGGGCGAGCGTCCCGGTCGTCTTGGCGCAGGTCACGGTCCCGCTCTCCCTTATCCCCCCGGCGATGAGCCTGACCACGCTGGACTTCCCCCGCGTGCCGTTGACATGGATGCGGACCGGGATCCTCGCGAGGTTGGCCTTATGGGCGAGCCATTCCCATATTCCCGCCGCGCACAGCAGGGCGAAAATAAGAAAAAGGAAGCCCTCTCCAGCCATAAAACCCTCTCCCGGACTTCGTTCCGGCAGCCCTCATTTTGTGAGGGTGCCGGACTTAAAGGGTAGTCAAAAGAAGGCATGAAGAAAATCCTCCATAAACTGAATCAAGCATTCGAAAGTCCTGATTGTATTTCCGCCCCGAAAGGATTGAAGGGCTGAAAGAGACCGCCGGGACGGACCTATCCGGTTTCGGGCGCCCTTAAATGCGGCGCCCTGAGGAACAAGCAACAGGAAAGTAGAGTGACTAGCCTCCCGGGCCGGAAATCATTGCGGCTGCAACTTACCGCCTCCAATGCCTGAACGGGTTCAGAACTATTCTGAACAAAAATCAAAGTATTCCTTATAGACCCACAAACATACAGCAACTATCTTAAAAAAGGCGGAACAGAGAATATTCCTTGAGGCAAATACGTGAATGGAAAGTTGATGCGCGCAAATGAGCTGCTCTTTAAAGCCGGGACAGACAACACCCTCGTCCAGCTGTTCCGTTATACGTTCGTCGGCGGAATAGCCTTCCTGTTCGATTTCGGTTCCTTGTACTTTCTCACCGACTGGATGTACGTACATTACCTTGTTTCGGCCGCGCTGGCTTTCCTGGCGGGCGTTACAGTCAATTACCTGCTGAGCATTGCGTGGGTGTTCCAGAGCCGCACAATGAAGAACGTCTGGCTGGAAGTCGCGCTGTTCACCGTGATCGGGATAGTCGGGCTTGGGCTCAATGAACTTATCATCTGGTTCTTCACCGAACTGGCAAAGTTCCATTACCTGGTTTCAAAACTCTTTTCCACCGTATCCGTTTACCTCTGGAACTTCTTCGCAAGAAAATTTCTGCTCTTCAGGTGAATTTTTTAATTTGAAATCTGAAATTTGAAATCTTCAGGAGGGAGCGAGGGGGCATCAATGAAGCAGAAGACAGCTGTCATCATCGGGGCCGGCCCTGCGGGACTCACGGCGGCTTTCGAGCTGGCGTCAAAAACGGACATCAGGCCCGTGGTCTTTGAGGGCTCTTCCGATATCGGGGGAATTTCCAAAACGGTCAACTACAAGGGGAACAGGATAGATATAGGGGGCCACAGGTTCTTCTCGAAATCGGACACCGTCATGCAGTGGTGGAGGGACATGATGCCGGTTCAGGGATCGCTCGCCAAAGACGACGTGCTGCTGGGCCTTGATGAGAGAAAAATATTTCTCGAGAAGAACGGGCCCGACCCGGAGAAACAAGACCGGGTGATGCTTGTCCGCGACCGGCTCTCGCGGATTTATTACCTGCGCAAATTTTTTGATTACCCGATTTCACTCAATTTCGGCACCCTCTCGAACCTCGGCTCCGAGCGCCTCTTCAGGATCGGCATGAGCTACATGATGACGCGGATACTGCCGCTCAGAAAAGAAAAGAGCCTCGAAGATTTTTTTATCAACAGGTTTGGTAAAGAGCTCTACAGCACGTTCTTCCGCGACTATACGGAGAAGGTGTGGGGAGTGCCGTGCACGGCAATCAAGCCCGAGTGGGGCGCGCAGAGGGTCAAGGGGCTCTCGCTGCTCAAGTCGGTGCTGCATGCGGCAAAGAAAATAACCGCCCGGGACGTTTCCCTCGGGCAGAAAGAAACGGAAACCACCCTGATCGAGCGCTTCCTGTATCCCAAGTTCGGTCCGGGGCAGATGTGGGAGACTGTCGCCGGATCAATCAGGGAAAAAGGCGGGGTAATTTTCCTTGGCCACGAAGTAGTGGGCATAAGCGCCAACGGGGAAAAAATTTCCGGAGTCACCCTGAGAAGGCCGGACGGGGAACTGCTGAACGCCGCCGGGGATTATTTCTTCTCGTCGATGCCCGTGAAAGACCTGGTCAGGGCGCTCGACGCGAAGATGCCGAAGATGGTGCGCAATGTGGCGGAGGGGCTGGTTTACCGCGATTTCCTGGTGGTGGGACTCCTGCTGAAAAAACTGAAAATCAAAAATGAAACGAAAAAGGTGACCCTCAACAACATCATCCCGGACAACTGGATCTATGTCCAGGAAAGCGACGTCAAGGTGGGCAGGATCCAGGTCTTCAATAACTGGAGCCCTTACATGGTTGCGGACAGCGATAACGTCTGGCTCGGCCTGGAATATTTCTGCAACGAAGGCGACGGGATCTGGGGCCGTCCGGACAGGGAAATGGCGGCGCTGGCAGCCCAAGAGCTGGCGAGTCTCGGCATAGCCGCAAAAGGAGACGTTCTCGACAGCACGGTAATCAGGATGAAAAAGTCGTATCCCGCTTACTTCGGCAGGTATGATGATTTCGACGTCATCCGGGAATTCACGGGAAGGTACGAAAACCTGTTCCTGATCGGCCGCAACGGGATGCACAGGTACAACAACCAGGACCACTCCATGCTCACCGCGATAACCGCCGTGAGCAACGTGGCGAACGGCATAAAAGAGAAAGACAACATCTGGCAGGTCAACACCGAGCAGGAGTACCACGAGTCGAAATAAAAAAACAGGTCATTCGCGGCGCTCAGGATAACAAATATAAGATGTCCTTCTGAGGTCAACGCGACGAAGAATCTTTCTTTTATCTTCGCGGAGTTTGCGATTTACTGCGACAGGCAGGCCGGATGGCCCTCATTCGTCGCGGGGGTCCGGGAATTCAAAAACTGGATTCCCGCTTTCGAGGAATGACCTCTTCTTGATATCAGCTTCCAGGGTGTTTCCAATCATGTAAAGAAAATACGTCTCATCCTTCTTAATGCTCCGCGTGAATTCCGCGACCTTGACGAGATTGCCTGTCTCGCCCGGGGGCAGCGGGTAATTGAGCGCCACCAGCGCCCTCCTGTTTTGTCCGGCCGCTACCCTGTTTGCATAAGCTGCAATCTCGCGCGGTTCCAATTCCCTCGTCCGCTCCCTGTTCCAGACTATATATGTCCCGAACTTCATGCTTGCCAAGTGAAATACCGGCTGCCCAAGGTATCCCGACAGGCTGGTGAGCGCATAATCCCTGTCGCCCATGATGAAATAATCATCAAATCCCTGCGTCTTGATGTATCGGGCCGCGGCCTTTGCGGCGGTAAAGGGATGCATCCAGCCAAGGACCGATGCCGCGGCGCCTGCGAAAATCTGCAGGGCAAGAATGGCAATCACGAAAGCCCTGGCCGTTATCTTGAACGGCCTTGCGCCGCCCCGGCACATTAGTATGAGGCACATCATGAACACGATGAAAAAATGCCCCTGGTGCCGCAGGTAGCCGACAAATTTGAAATAGGAAAAAATGAAAAGCGAAAACGTCCCGAAGCAGAAAAACAAAAAAACATTGCGCTTGGGAATGAATATGAGCATGGAGCCTATAAGGATCAACAGCGATACGACGACGCGCAGGGGGCGGGATTCGAGCAGGTGCGTGTCCCAGAAGTGGGCGTTCAACTCCGGGACGGGCACGTAGCTCTTCCAGATCGCCGTGAGGACCCGGGCAGCCCTCGTCACGTCAAAGCTGAAGAACCATTGGGCCGTGTCGACTGCGCTGTCCGGGGGAGGCAGCGTGATTGCGGCGGAGAGGCCCAGCCCCGCCAGGAGGACAAGGGAAACAGCAGCAGCCGGCCTTACATTGCGGGTGGGGAATCCCGAATCCAGGACGACATAGAATCCGATCGCGGCGGCCAGGATCAGGCCGTAAACGCTGGTGAAGCAAAGGACAAAGAGGACGAGCGCAATCAGGGCATGGTCCCTGCGCTCCGCCGTCATCAGCCTGAGCAGGATAAGACAGAAAAGCAGGCCCATGGAATAGTTCCTGCTGAGGGCCAGGTACTCGTAAACAGTGAAGTACCCGAACACAAGAGGATACCGCAGCCACCCCGGTGCGGGGAGTTTGAGGATCAGCAGGGCCGAGGCGCAGGCGATCATGAGATGGAATATCTGCATGGCCAGCGGGTCTGCCGTGAAGCGGGTAATGGCGAACAGGGACAGGAACCACAGCGGCGGGTGGCCCTCATACCTCGTGCGTTCAAATAAGTCGGGGAGAGAAACGCTCTCTTTTGCGATCAGGAATGCCTGAAACTCGTCCCGCCACATCTCATGGGAGAGGATGTTGGCAAGGCCCAGGGAAACAAAGGCCAGGAAGACAATCAATTCAGTCCGGTTTAAGGCAGGCATGGCGTTCCGGAAATTTGGCGGCATTGTTTACCTTTGTTGAGGGTTGGCAGAGGCTATAATAAATGGATATCGAGGATAACGGAATATTCTAACGGCTGATTTTGGCTTCCGAAATGGATAACAGGAAATATTTGACTGAAAGGAAAAATCCGAATCTGCCGGATGGATTATCTCTCCCGTAAAGAGGCGGTGTTCCAGCCGCCTCTTTTTCTTACGATTGAATGGTCCTGCAGGGACGGGTATTTCCCGGACGCGGAACGCCCGTCCGGAGTTAATTCCCCGCCCGTGCCGCGGCGGATTTTATCCCGAAAAAAATTGACAAAGGAATCCCTTGTAGCAAGCTGGTTATAGAAGTCCTGTTTTGAGGAGGGGATTTCATGCGGAGGAAAGCGGTTTCCATATTGCTGGCCTTGAGTCTTCTCCCGGCGGGGTGTGCAAGCACAACGCTGATCAAGTCGCTCCCGGAAGGCGCCGCTGTGTGCATCGATGATTCTTATGCCGGGGTCACCCCCCTGGAATATTCCGATTTTGCCGTGGCCGGGGCCGAGAAGAAAATTACCCTGGAAAAGGAGGGTTACAAACGGCTGGAGACGGTCATAGCCAAAGACAAGTTCCAGGTCTTGCCCTGCATCGGGACTGTATTTTGCCTGTTCCCGGTTGTCTGGGTGTACGGATATCCGGAAGAGCAGACCTTCGAGCTCGAGAAAATTTCAGAGGCCCCTGAAATTGACGGGAATGGGAGAGATTAGAAAGTGGATTGCTGCCCGGGACTCTATACGCCCTGCATATGGGGCCCCCAGATTATCTTGTGCAGCTGTACCTGCAGCCTGGCGTTGAGCCGGTCCTCCAGGACCCAGGCCGCCAGGCTCTTCAGGTCGATCTTCCCGAAGACGGGCGAGATGATCGGCGGCTTCAGGGAGCCGAGCACCCCGGCAAATTCCGAAATGATGCCCTTCGCGTATTCGTAATCAGCCCTGTCGCCCACCACGAACTTGATCTCGTCCTCGTGGGTTAATTCCGATAAATTACCGAAATCGTTTTTTCCGGCCTCGCCGCTGGAAGGGCATTTTATATCAAGTATCCTTATGCAGCGGCCGTCGACGCCGCTGATGTCGAGGCTCCCGTTCGTCTCAAGCAGGACCGTGAACCCGAGGTCGAGGAGGGCGCTGATCAGTGCGGGCGCGTCTGCCTGGATGAGCGGTTCGCCCCCGGTGACCTCGACGAGCCGGCAATCGTACCCGCGGATGCGCTCGATTATATCGGAAATACCCATGGTGCTGCCTTCGTCATACGCATAACTTGTATCGCAGTACGTGCAGCGGAGATTGCAGCCGGCAAGGCGCACCAGTACGCAGGGCAGGCCCGCATACGACGACTCTCCCTGGATGCTGTAAAATATCTCGCTGACCCGAAGCGCCATTCAGTCTTCCCAGTACGTTGCGCCGGTGTTTCCCGTTTCGGAGACGGTCACCCGCGAAACGCGGACCGATGCCGAATTGATTGTTTTTGCCGCCTCCCTGTAAACGAACCGGGCGATGTTTTCCGATGTGGGATTCGTGTCCCGGAACGGTTCCAGGGAGTTAAGGTCCTTGTGGTCGAGCCGGCCGATTATGTCCGCAAGCTTGAGCTTTATCTTCCGGAAATCAATGCCGATCCCTATTTCATCCAGTCCCCCGCATTTCAGGAACAGGGTGACAGTCCAGTTGTGGCCGTGCACCCGGGAACAGTTCCCCTCGTAGCCCTTCAGACAGTGGGCGGCGGAAAAATCCGCTTTCACAAACAGTTCATAGTTGCCGGGCATGGTCCCTCCTTCATTCCTTTTTCCAGCAGTAGACGTTTCTCTGGGCCGTGGGGAGAATCAATAACTCGAGGACATTTACGCGCTCGGGGGCGTTCGTTACATAAAGCACCGCATCGGCGACATCGGCGGCCGTCAGGGGCTCGTAACCCTGGTAAACCTTGGCGGCGCGCTCGCGGTCCCCGTGGAAGCGCACTTCCGAAAATTCCGTGTGGACGGCGCCGGGGCTGACGCACGAGACCCGGACCTTCGTCCCGAGCAGGTCGACGCTCATCCCTTCGGTCAGGGCCCGGACCGCGAATTTTGTCGCGTTGTACACGTTTCCGCCGGGGTACACCTGGCGGCCCGCCATGCTCCCGATATTGACCACATGGCCGGCATTGCGCTCGACCATCATGGGGATGACTGCCCGGGAAACGTTGAGGAGGCCCTTTACATTCGTATCGATCATCCGGTCCCAGTCTTCAAAATCGCCCTCGTGGAGTTTGTCGAGGCCGGCGGAAAGCCCCGCGTTGTTGACCAGGATATCCGGGCATATTCCATCCTTCTTCAATTCCGCCGCGAACTCCAGGACATCATCCCGGTCCCGGACGTCAAGCCGGCGGATGCGGACGGATATGTTCCGCCGCGACAATTTTCCCCGGAGCTCCTCCAGCCTTTCCAGCCGCCGGGCTGCCAGCACGAGACTTGCGTCCCTCTGCGCGTAGGCCTCGGCGCAGGCAAGGCCGATCCCGGAGCTCGCGCCTGTTATGAGGACTGTTTTGCCCTTGATCCGGTCCATCGCTTTCTCCTTTGCAGTTTTCAGATCGATATCCGTTCGAGACTTCCGGCCGTGATTTCCGAAGGATTCCCGAATATCAGATCACGGCGCCGCATTACAAGACAAATATGGCAAAATCAGGGGGAAAAGATAAACAAAAACAAAAGATTAATTATTCAAATGTTTCTAAAAAGAAAGTTTTTATTTCCGCTGTTTTGATGATATTATAGGCCAATTTCGTTATCCCTTGGAGTTAAAAAATGAGCGATTACTGGGTAAAGATCATCGAGAAGGAAGAGGAAGAAATCATCCGGCACCACTATCTGGTTTCGGCCAGCAGCGCCAAGGATGCCAAGAAGGCCGCCCTGGAGTTCATAAAGCATTTCATGGATGAAGACAGCGAGCCGGAAAAGATCCCGGACGGATATGCATTCTGCAACCGGGCCATCTTTGTTCAGATAGGCGATATCAAGGAGACCACCAAGGAGGAATTCAAGGAATTCCTTTTAAAGATGCATACGATAAACCCGGCCTGAGTTTATAAGAAAAATTAATGCGCAGAAAAGGATTCTGCGCATTTTTGCATTCCTTGAGGGGGCGTATTGGTTGCGCCCCTGCTTTTTTTCAGGCGCGCTTCACGGACTGCTTGCGCTTGGCCACGTTCTTGGCGGACAGGCGCTGGGCAACGGTCAGGACAGTGTTTGCATAAACCGAGCTGTGGTTATACGCGTAAATCACCTTGATCTGCCGCTTTCTGCTCATCTTTGTCTTCCAGCCGCTGTTTTTCAGGTAATTGGCGACGCTGTGAAAGGCGTCAGCCCTGGTAAAGACATCTATCTTCCCGTCACCGTCAGCGTCCACGCCGTTCAAATAAACCTGGGTAGGCATGAACTGGCAGATGCCGATGGCCCCGTAAACCGACCCCCGTATTTTCAGCGGGTCAATCCCGTTGTCCGACCCATACCGGATCAGGGCCTTCAGCTCGGCGTACGCCCAATCGGCCTTTGTGCCGCAGCGGCGTTTCGCAAAGTCTTCCGTACTCTCGTTGAGGAGTTCGGGCGAGATATGGGGCCGGACTTTTTCAAAATCGGCGCAAAGGGCCATGCTCGCCAGGCTGTTCAGGGCGTTTTTCTCGCCCGTGTACTCGCCCAGTTTTGTCTCGACGAGCAGGATTGAAACGATGATCTCCTTGGGGACTTTGTACCGGGCCTGTGCGTCTCCGAGGGTCTTGGAGTTCTCTTTCATGAACGCCCGCGCCGTCTCGATTACCTCCGGCCTGACAAAGCCTTTGTAGACTTTCGATGTTGTGCGCGGCCCTGCAACCGGGGTCTCGAAGTACTTTTTCCTGATCAGGCTCTCGATCTTCCTTCTCATTATCGATGGGTCGAATACCAGCTCGGGGGATTGGAAAAGCGCCCGGACGGCGCTCTCGTCGAAGCCGTCGGCTATGAGCCTGTCAGCCAGGGGAGACCAATCTTCACAAGCGGGGCTGCACGGGGGAAGACATAAAAGCAATAAAAAGGGGAGAAAAATTAAAAGTGCCAGGACCAAACCGCGCTTTGAATTCATGACGACCTTTCAGCTACGTGCACTTTTGATTGTTGAAGTTTGAAGTCAATATATCAGCGAATGTAATTTTATCAATCGAAATCTTATTTCCTAAGCATCTTTTCAGCACAAATTCATTCCTTTGCTTAGCTTTATTCAGAGTGCCTTCCCTGAAAAATAGGATATTCCCTTATAGCAAAGCGTTTGAGCCTTTGAGTAAATTCATCCATGCGTTTGTTCGCCCGACAAAATACCGGACAAAAGAAGAAACTTTTAGCGACGGCCCTGGCCCTGGCCATTACGGCTTGCGCCGCGCTTTTCCCCGCGCTTCTACAATCGCTTGATGCCTCTGGAAAGGATGTCCCGTTTGTTCCGACACCGGACGACATCGTGGAGCAGATGCTGGCGCTCGCTCAAGTAGGCAAAGGGGATGTTGTATACGATCTCGGATGCGGCGACGGCAGGATCGTCGTTGCGGCCGCAAAGCTCGGGGCCAGGGGGGTCGGGGTGGATATAGATCCCGAAAGGATCCGGGACAGCAGCAACAGGGCGGAAAGGGAAGAAGTTTCGGGGAGGGTGAAATTCATCAGGCAGGACCTGTTCGAGACTGATATCAGCGAGGCTTCCGTAATTACGCTTTACCTGCTGCCGTCCGTAAATATGAAACTGCGCCCCAAACTCCTCAAGGGCCTCAGGCCGGGCGCCCGGGTCGTTTCTTTTTCCTTCAGCATGGGCCAATGGGAGCCGGATAAAATATCGGGCCTTATCCTTTACTGGGTTGTCCCGGCCAACGTGACGGGCCGTTGGTCATGGAATTGCCCCCGCCGCTCAGAGCAGATGACCCTGGACCTCAGGCAGAAATTCCAGAAGGTCAAAGGCACGTTGAGCGTCGGCAAAGAAAGGTATCCTCTTAAGAATGCAGTCCTTTCGGGGGGCGATTTGCGCTTCACCGCCGGAACGGAAGCGGAGGGCGGGAAGCCGGCGGAATACAGGTGCAACTTTTCCGGGGACGCACTGAAGGTAAGGACCGGATATCCCGTCCCGGAAGAGTCGGTTGCTTCACGAACCCCAGGCTCGAAAACCGATATCGAGGGAAGTAACTTTTGAACAAGAACGCGGCGGTGTTTCCCGGAAAAACCGGCGTGAAAAAAAGAAATGCAAATACCAACAATAAGTAAGGATGAAGTAAATATCCTAACTTTTTTATGGACATATTTACCAACTTGATGTAGGATTTAAGCCTCTTGAATGGTAATGCTATTCGTACAAAGGAAAGGAGACATATAGAAGTATGAAAACATGCACGAGATGTGGGGCGCGAAAAAGGAGCACCGGGTTTTATACCAACTCCAGGACCAAGGACGGCCTCAGAAGCGAATGCAAAGACTGCTCGAAGGACATGACCCGCCTTTTGAGGGAAAGGAAGAAGAACAGGGCTCTGGGAATTGCTGCTGAAAAACGCGACAGCAAGCTTATGAAGAACCTCAGCGAAGTCATGGAGATGTGGCAGAACCTCTCTGTAAAGATGCAGGAAGTGGTGAAAGAAGCAAAGACTCTTCAGATGCCGGGCTGATCAGCCTGAAAAATCTTGCGGAATATGAAAGGGGGCTGAATATTGGAAAATATTCGCCCCCTGTTTCCGTCCCTTGTTTATCTCAAAATACTTGCCGGATAGTCCTACATACAATTTTGTTTATTTTTTCCCCGGCTGTGCCCGAAATGGGAA
>JBDKTK010000258.1:0-18395 GCA_039680225.1 Syntrophaceae bacterium | reverse complement strand
GCGGCTATTTTTTCGGCAATCTTCACCGTTTCCTCAATGAGGGACTCTCTTTCGAATAAGTGATTGATGACCCCCAGTTCAAGCGCCCTGCGGGCATCGAACATTTCTCCCGTGTAGATCAGTTCCTTGGCCAGTCCGGTGCCGATCAGGCGCGGAAGCCTCTGCGTGCCGCCCGACCCCGGAAGGATGCCGATGGTGATTTCCGGCAGGGCAAATCTGGCATTGGGCGAGGCCACCCTGAAATCGCATGCCAGCGCGTATTCCATGCCCCCTCCCAGGCAGAACCCGTTGATTGCGGCAATGACCGGCTTTTTCAGATTGTATATTTTATCGACCGCTTTCTTCGCATCCAGCGCGAACGCTCTGGCGGCGATGGCATCCATGCTCTGCATTTCCTTAATGTCGGCGCCGGCAATAAAGGCCTTGTCGCCGGCCCCGGTAAGGATGACCGCCTTGATTTCGCTGTCTCCTTCTATCTTGGTCAGCGTATCAAGAAGTTTTCTGTTCAATTCGGAATTCAGGGCATTAAGGGCCCGAGGGCGATTAAAAGTCAGAATCGCCACGCTGTTCCTTTGGCCGACCAATATGACATCCGCGTTATCCATTCCTTTCACCTCTATCCTCGAAAAAGTTTTAGTCCCCATTTCTGTTAATTCTGAAATGGAACTCACTGGTAATACAGGGCTCCGCTCGGGTGTTGAAGGCCCTTTCAATAAACGCGATCTTCCCGGAGTTTTCGATTAACACAATCGTCGAACAGCGGGTGCCGTAAACAGGACTGGCGATAAAAATCGCGGAGAGTATCCTTTCCCACTCAAGCCCGACTCCCGTATCGGGCAGGCGCTCATCCTGCGGGCGCTCCCGGTTGCCCAGGATGTTGAATAAATCCTCGCTGGAAAAAGGGCCCCGGTCCACTATCGACCGGAGCAGTTTCTTTCCCAGTTCCACTTTGGGCCAGGGCTTGTCCAGCAGGTTGTTGCTCAGACCGTAATCGCCCGGCGGCAGTTCCCCGGGGCCGCTGCTGCGGTTTGAGAAATAGTGCAGCCGGTCAAAATCTCCGGCGATCAGGCTGAAACCGTTATATCGCCGGGCCTCCCCTTTCAGATCGTTCAGGAATTCCGAAGGGTCCTCCGGGCCCAGCAGAAAATCTCTCACGAGATTGCCCCGGGAAGGCGCGTCCGGCATATAAGACCCCGGCTCGCGATAATTCGTTAAAACGGCGAACCGGCCCGTTTGGGTAATGCCAAACCAGGTACCGCCTGCTTTCAGGTCTTTTCCGCCCAGTATCAGCGGCTCTCCTCCCCAATACGAGGCGGACTGCGACGGCCTGTCGTAGAACTCGTCGCGGTTGGCGGCAAGGATCAGGCGGTACCCCGGGTGTTGGCGATAGGAAATCAAAACCAGGCACATAGGTTATACTGCCCGCTCATTATCAGACCATTTCCAGCGCCGTTGCCATCGATACTCCGCCTCCGCCGCACAGCGTCGCCAGGCCCAGCGACTTGCCCTTCTTCTTCATGCCGTACAGGAGCGTCACCATGATCCGGCAGCCGGTGGAGCCGACCGGATGGCCCAGCCCGATTCCGGAACCGTTCACGTTGACGATCTCCCGGTTGAGGCCGAGTTCCTTCTCGCAGCCCAGGTACTGGGCGGCAAAGGCCTCGTTCACCTCCAGGAGTTCGAAGTCGCCGAGCTTCAGGCCCGATTTTGACATAAGGCTGCGCACCGCCGGGGCGGGGCTCATCCCCATAATGCAGGGGTGGCATCCTCCGTAACCGACGGCCTTGATTTTCGCGATCGGTTTTGAGCCCAGCTCTTTGGCCTTCTCCGCCGACATGATCACCATGGCGCTTGCCCCGTCATTGAGGCCGGATGAATTGCCCGCCGTGACCTTCCCCGTCTTCGGGATGAAGGCAGGGGGAAGGGCCGCGAGCTTGTCCATGGTGAGGCCCGGCAGGAAGTGTTCGTCCTTGTCGAATATAACGGGGGGCTTGCCCCTTTTCTGCGGGATCTCAATGGGCGCTATCTCTTCCTTGAAGTCGCCGTTGACGGTCGCCCTCTCGGCGTTGTTGTGGCTTCTGAGCGCCACCTCATCCATCTCCTTGCGGCTGATGTTATAGACCTGGCCGACCAGTTCCGCCGTGTGCCCCATTATGTACGGCTTGCCGCGGAACATGTCCACTACGGGGCCGTCCTTGGCGGGCCCGAATTCCATTCCGGGCTGGAGGCGCGAGCCGCAGTAGAGGGCCTCAATGAGCGTATCATCAAAGCTCCTGTTCTGCAGGCGGCAGCCCCAGCGGGCATCGGGGACCGAATAGGGGACCCCGGACATATGTTCGACGCCGCCAGCCAGGATCACATCGGCAAGGCCGGCCTTGATCATGGCCATCCCGGAAATCACCGCCTCCATTCCGGAAATGCAGACCCGGTTGATGGTCGCGGCGGTCGAGGTCTCGGGCAGGCCCGCGTCAAGCGCGGCGACCCTGGCTATATTGAGCGCGTTGTAAGGCTCCAGACAGCAGCCGAAGCGCACGTCGTTAATCACTTCCGGCGCTATTCCCGCGCGCTTTATGGCTTCCCTCATTGCCGCGCCGGCTATCTTGCATGCATGGATATCCTTCAGGGCGCCTCCGAACGAGCCGATAGCCGTCCGGCAGGCGGATACGATGACAACCTCTTTCATTTGAAACAGTCCTCCATTATGAATTACGAGCATTTATTCTCCCTTAAAGAAGGGGAGAAAAGATTTTGCCGTTATTTTTTTGTGTAGTCGTAAACGCCCTTGCCGGTCTTGCGGCCGAAGCGTCCTGCCCTGACGAGCTTTTCAAGAAGCGGGGCGGGGCGGTACTTGTCGCCGAGTTCCCTGTGGAGCCCCTTTTGGACGTGGAGCAGGGTCTCAAGCCCGACCAGGTCGGAAAGGGCCAGGGGGCCTATGGGGTGATTGCATCCCAGGACCATGCCCTTGTCGATGTCTTCGGCGGATGCCACTCCCTCGCCCAGGACAAAAAACGCCTCGTTGATCATCGGGCAGAGGATGCGGTTGACAGCAAACGCAGGGGCCTCGTTGACCACGATGACTTCCTTGCCTATTCTCTTCCCCCAGTCCACAGCCGCCCTGAGGGTCTCCTCCGAAGTCTCGTAGCCCTTGATTATCTCCAGCAGCCTCATCACCGGCACGGGATTGAAGAAATGGGTCCCGATGAACTTGTCGGGCCGTTTGGTGATCGCGGCCATCTCGGTGATGCTCAGCCCGGAGGTGTTGGTGAAGAAAAGGCACTCGGGTTTAACAATCGTCTCGAGTTCGGTATAGACTTTCTTCTTTACATCCATCACCTCGATGACGACTTCCACGACGAGATCGGCCCCCGAGGCAGCCTCTTTCATGTCGAGGGTCGGTTTTATCCGGCCCAGGACCGCATCCATGTCCTGCTGGGTGCGCTTGCCCTTCTCGACATCGCGGGCCAGGTTCTTCCTGATCGTGTCCATTCCCTTGTCTATGAACTTCTGTTCGATGTCCCGCATGGCCACTTCATAACCCGCTTGCGCGCAGACCTGGGTGATCCCGTTGCCCATCAAGCCGGCGCCAAGCACGCATATTTTTTTTATTTCCATGATGATTGGACCTCTTGAGATTAGAATTTTTCATGGACCGGAGTTCAGGACTCCGGTCCCGGAGGAGGCTGGACCTAATGGCTCAATCCAACCTGACAAGACAGTTACAATTGCTACCTGCTCTGCAGGGCCCTGCCGATGGTCATTATCTCGGCCTCTTTCGTGCCTTCGTAGAGTTCCAGGATTTTCGCGTCCCTGTACCATTTCTGGACGGGGTACTCTTCCATGTACCCATAGCCGCCGTGGACCTCGACTGCTGCATTGGCGCAGAACACCGCGGTTTGTCCGCCCAGGTACTTGGCCATTGCCGCCAGGGTGAAATCGGGCTTGCCGCTGTCGATCAGCCACGCGGCCTTGTATACGGTATTGCGCAGGGACTCGACCTTGATCGCCATCTCCGCGAGCTTGGCCATCGTCAACTGGTAACTTCCGAGGGGGGCCCCGAAGGCCGTCCTTTCTTTCGCATATTTCACCGCGGCGTCGAGACATCCCTGGGACAACCCTATCGCCTGGGCTGAAACCATGACCCTGGTGACGTCAAAGAAATGCATGAGCTGGTAGAAGCCCTTGCCCTCCTTGCCGACCAGGTTCGCCTGCGGCACCCGGACGTCTTCCAGGGCGATCTCGGCCGTATCGCTGGCCCTGATCCCCATTTTCCCGTGCAGCTTGTTGCGGCTGACGCCTTTCGCAGCGGCGGGGATGATTATCTGGCTGAAGCTGTTGTGCTTTTTCTCTTCCGGTTTCGTGATCACTTGGGCAACCATGAAATCGCAGACGGTCCCGTTTGTGATGAACATCTTGTTGCCGTTGATCACGAAGTCATTGCCGTCTTTCACTCCCTTGGTCTTGTAGCCTGCGACGTCGGTCCCGGCATTCGGTTCCGTAAACGCTCCGGCGCTCACCTGATCGCCCGCGCAAACGGGGGGGAGGTATTTCTTTTTCTGTTCTTCGGAGCCGAAGAAGAAAATCGCCTCGCATCCGAAGCTTGCCGCGCCGATATTGAGCCCGATAGCCATGTCCACGCGCGAGAGCTCTTCTGTTACTATGGTGTTGCCCAGGATGCCTACCCCGGCCCCGCCGTACTCCTCGGTGATCCAGGCGCCCACGAGGCCCTGCCCGGCGGCCTTCTTCCTGATCTCCGGCGTGTATCTCTCTTCCCTGTCGCACTCCTGGGAAATGGGGGCGATCTCAGTCTGGGCAAATTTGTATGCCATGTCCCTCAGCATCTTTAATTCTTCAGATAATTCAAAATTCATTCCATCCTCCAGATTCAATTTTTGCCGTTGAGGCAAACAAAACGTTACTTCAAAAAGGGATTTTCCCTTGCGGTACATCCCGGTAAAAATTCATTTCAGGAAGCCGTCCTGCCTGAAGGCGGGATTCGGATAGGTGTAAAACCCTTTTCCCGTTTTTACACCCAGCTCGCCTCTGTCTATGTACCCCCTTAGAAACGAGGACATCGCCTCGTAATTGAATCCCGGTATCCCGGATGCTTTCATCTTTGCGAGGATCATAATGACCAGGTCCAGGCCCACCGCGTCCAGGGCCCCCAGGGGACCGAAGGGGGCGTCGTCGCCCCTCATCCAGGCGCGGTCAATGTCCTCGATGGAGGCCACTCCCTGCGCGGCAAGCTGCACGCCGGTGATCGCCCAAGCGCCGAACAGCGCCGCATGGATGAACCCGGGATATTCCTTCCGGATGTAAATTGGCAGGTATCCTATGGAGCGGGCGAATTCCTGCAGCATGTCTACTGTTTCATCGCTGGTCTCGCTGCCCCTCATGATCTCGATTACGGTCTTGGGCCAGTTGAAATGAAACGCGCAGAACTGCGGTCTGCGTCTGACGCCGGTTTCCATGTCCCTAGGCAGGAGGGTCGAAGTGTTGGTTGTAAAAACGGTCCTGGCGGGGCACAGGTCTTCAAACCGGACAAAGACTTCCCTCTTTGTGTTAATTTCCTCGAAAACGGCCTCTATCAGAAGGTCTGCGTCGAGTGCGGCCTTCCGGGGGTCCGCCGTCTTTTCTATTTTAGCGATGGCCGCCGCCGTTTCTTCCCTGGCGGCTGTGCCTTTCTCAATCTGCCAGGCTGCCCAAATCTGTTGGCGCTGGGCGAGGCTTTCAAGGGCCTGGTCTGAAACATCCCAGACGGTTACATCATAACCGGCAAGCGCACAGTCCAGCGATATCTGCGCGCCCATCGTTCCGGCGCCGACGACCAGCACTTTGGCAATTCTTTCCAGCATGAATTGTTTCCTCCCTGAGTATCCAATCAGTCACAATCTGACCGGGAACGGTCTTCCTATGGCTTTTATAAGAAACCCCGCAGAGCGGGGTTTCTTTACAAGCCGTAATTCAATCCAGATCGCGATCAGCCATTTTCACTACTTGCATATAGCGGTGAAGCCGGCCAGCGAGAACTGGTTGTTGTCAAGTTTTGCCTCGCAGATATATTCATTATTGAATATCATCGTCGAGTGTTTGAGCCTTTCGTCAACTATTGTCTGGATCAAAACGGCGTTGACGTTGACGGTCTTCTGTTGGTTCTGCCCCATCATCCAGATCTGATGAAGAGTCTTCCAGTACTTCCCGGACCGGTCGTAAATTACTTTCCAGTAGCCGAGGTTCAGTTCCTTGTCTATATAATGGATCTGCCTGCCGTAATTATAGTAAGGATCCTTGGGAACCCCCTCGATGATCCAAACTGGCCGCTTTACCCAAAGCGCTCCGTCGATGAACCACGGCGCCGCAGAACCGGATTTACTCTGATAGCTGAATTTGTAAATGCTTTTGTCTTTAAGATTGAACTTCCACTCGCCGCTTCTGGTCTGAGTGATTGTTTCCGGCTTTCTGCTGTCGCTCACGCTGCTGATATAGGCCCCTAAAACCTCTCCTTCACCAACGATGCGCCACTTGAAATTCTTGATATTGCCGTCGTAGTTGCCGTAGCTGCCGTCATCCCTCGCGAAATCCGATCCGAACATGGCATCGGACCTGCCCGCCGGGGTCAGACGCCTGACCCGCCGGATGGCCGGGACGTATCCGTAGAGCATGTCTTCCTGGTCCGTGCGGTAGCGCCACGTCATCAGGGCCGTTCCCGCCATATCGTAAGGGCTTGTAATCAATATCTGGTTGACGCTCTCAAAATTGTTCGGGTTCGGCGAACTTTCAGCAGGCTCATAGCCGTCAAACGCCTTGCTGTACCACTTGGCCATGATCGATCTCTCATACCCGGTCCTGCGGCCGAAGAACTTCAGTTCCATCAGGTCATTCATGGCGCCGTTCGCGTCCCGCATATAAAGGCAGTTCCACATGACTTTCGCGGCTCCCTGCGGGTCGTTGATTTTGACATCGGGGAACGGTATGCCCTTGATGAACCTTGGCGTTTTCCCGGTGCCTGCGTCCACAATCGCAAATTTGGACGTGAGTTTATATTTGCCGACGTTTTCCTTCTTTGATTCGATCACCCATTTCGGAACTACATCGTTGGGGTTGTAATCAAGCGAGCCGTACCTGAGCACCATCTCTCCGGATTTGACCCATTTAATGGCGCTATCGGGCAGAAGTTTCTGGACGGACTGCCAGTTGCTTTTAGTTATCTGAGTCTCGCCGGCGGCAAAGACGGGTACAGCCGGCTCCAGAGCGATAAATACGCTCAGAAACAAGACCATGAACATCCTGAATCTTTTCATTTGTTTCCTCCCATTGAATGCCAATTTCATTGTTTTCATTCGCCTTCTGCAATCAGAAGAGCAGCGTCAGTTGGACCGAGACCTGGTCGCGATCGCGCAGAATTCCCAGGCTGACATCGTTATCTCCGTCAATCCGATAATAAGAGACTTTCAGCCTCCACGGGTCGATTTGATATTCAATTGACGGAATGGTCATAACGGCGCCGCGCGGGTCGTAAGCAATCGCCAGCTGCGGGTTGAGAGTCCCCTCAAGCCAGCTGTTCGACAGAACCAGCGTGATCTTCTGATCATACCTAACCTCCGTCATCAACTCACCGGTGGGAAATCTCTGCACCGGTACACGCTGCCTGTCGTCATAGGCGGGATAATATTCCGCGAAATATTGCAGGTACGCGTTGAACATGGACCTTTCATTAAGCAGCCTGAACCAGAAATTCTTGTCGATACCGACCATGTAACGAAATACGTCTTTTGTGGGAATCGTTCCCGTCCTGAATTGACCGAACAATATCGGCGCATTCACCTCGGGAATGAAAACCGGTTCGCCCCAGAAGTACGCCACCTCAGCGCGGATTATGGCTTCAAGGTGGGATTCAAAAAAGCTTACCGATCCGCCTGTCACCTGTTCAGTCGAATAGTACATATCCTGCGTCACAAACCCGGGGACCGTCGGTGCAAAAGTCACTACCGCAGTAGGAGTATCTACAATGGTCTTGTAATGAGCAAGCGAGAAATTGAAATTATCGCTTACGACTCCCTGCAGGCGGACGCCCGTGCGGCTGTTCGACATTGTTGCTTCCGGATCATGGACGTATGTCGGCGGCTGAAGGGGCATCGGGTATGCATAAGGTGTTCCGTAAGGCGCCATCGGGGCGACCTTCTGATCTGCAAAGCCCGGATTGAAGAAGCCCTCGATTGTAACGGTTGAAATGGGACCGATCTGGCCCAGGTTATATGTCCCTCTGGCCATCCAGATGGGAATGCGCCTGTCGTCCAGGTCCTCGAAGGATCCCCCGAAGGTATTGTCGATGGGATTTATCCTGTCGAGCAACTGGAAGATGTCCGTTTCGCCCCAGGAAAGGTTCTGCCGCCCAACCCGCAAAAAGCCCCGGCCTTTTGTATAATCGGCATATGCTTCCCAGATATCGGCGTCTTTCTTGAATTTGTCTATATTTGGACCGTCTCCGAATTGAGTCATGCTCGGCTCCCGCAGGTCCTGATAGGCCTTGGGGCCGTAATCATATACTCCCTCATACAGCAAGCGGCCCAAAATGTGATACTTGAGATCGGGCGTCGTCTCACTCTGTTTGAGAAGGCTGTGGTTCAGTTCTATCAGGAACAGATTGCGCTGCTGAACCATATTTCCTTTGGCAGTATCCGGGTAAGTATATCCCTCGGATTCATCCGTGCGCCATGAAACCCTGGCCTGCACCTTCCCTTTTAATTCCACATTTCTGTCGTCATCCAGATAGAACGCATTCGCGGTGACGGGCAAAGTTGCCGCGGCAAATATTATGGCTATTATGAACAGTAAATATCTCTTCAGCATGTTTTTGTTTTCCTCCCCTTTTTAGATCGTTCTGATTTTCGACTACATGAGCGTTTTTAAAAATCCTCCCTTCTTTCCAAGTTTCACATCCGATCGGTTGTTCGCTTTATTTGAACGTTTTTAATGGCTCAGAAGACCCCCGGCTTTCGCTTTGGGTTTGAAAATCGTTACCAGTACCGGGATAAGGATCAGGGCGTTGATCATGTTGAGAAGCATCAAAATAGTCAGCAGGAGCCCCATTTCCGACTGGAATTTCATGTTGACGAAAATCATGAAGAAGATTCCCGCCAGCATCGTGGATTCCGTAAAGACTATCGTCTTTCCGGTGGTATCCATTGCCGTCCTGTTTGCAGCTTCATAATCCCCCGTCAGCGCATATTCCTCGTTCGTGCGCGCCAGGAGGTAAATGCCGTAGTTGATCCCTATTCCCACGGCAATAGCGGCTACGGGCAGGGAATTTATGTTTATGTCAATCCCGTAAATGAGCATGAAGAAGTCGGTGATGATCTGGGAAACAGCCAGAGGGATAATAAGTATGAGCCCGCATTTGAAGGACCTGAAAGTAAAGGAGCACAGCAGGAAGCAGGCAAGGAAAACGACGATCAGGGAGACCCAGTAGGAGTATTCGACTTCCTCGTTGACCGCATAAAGGATGCCCAGAAGCCCTCCGGCCAGCCTGTAACGGACTTTTTCAGGAGTTGCTTTTTCGATGAACTCCCTGGCCTTGGCTATGCAATTCTTTATGAGTTCGGCGTTATATGATTTATAGAAACAAGTTATCGTGGCATTGGTCCAGCTGTAATCGACATAGACGTCCATTTCGCCGGGCGCCGCATTGTTGCGGATAATGTAGCCGATCTGGGCAAGGTCCCTGTCGCTTTTCGGTATCATCTCCCACTTCGGGTTGCCTTCGTGGAACATCCGGTAGACCCTCTTGATCATATTGTTGAAGGTCAGGGTCCCTCCCGCGCCGCCTTCCGTCTCCATATAATTCTGGAATTCTTCCATTGATTTCAAAGTGTCATAATCTTTAATGGCGCCCTCGACCTTGCCCTCCGCCAGAATTATAAGCTGGGTCGCCCCGACAAAGTTCTGGTTAAAGAACCGGAAGGATTCATTATATGAATGTTCGGGGAACAGAATGGCCGAGCCGGCCTCGGTATCGCCGATTCTCAGGTTCATGTGCGTATATATGCCGCCGACGATAAGAATGAACGCCACTACTCCGATCACCACCCAGCGGTTTTTCCCCTCCGAAGGCTTGACAAGGAAACGCGACACTTTGGAGTAAACCCTGCCGCGGGTCTGCCGTTCTATTTTCTCGGTTTTCGGCGGTTTGATAAAGGACAGCATGAGCGGGTTTAACATGCAGACTGTAACGATTATCGACATGACCCAGAATGAGGAGAAGAAACCCAACTGGCGCATGATGGGAATAGTCGCCACGGATATGAGCAGGAGCCCTACCGCGTCGGTAATCGTCGAGAGGGTGGCCGGGGCAAGCATCTCCCCGTAGCCTTTGACCAGGGCCGCCTGCCGGTCCCCCAGCCGCAGGTATTCCTCATAATACCTGGACATGCACTGGACCGCGTGGCTCATCAGCCTCGCCGATATGATGAGCGGGACCACCAGGATAAGCGGGTCCAGCGAATACCCCAGCATGCTCGCAAACCCCAGCCCCCAGACGGCGCTGACGATTGCGGAAAAGAACGGCACAAAAATGCCCTGGATCGTGCGGAAGTAATAGAACAGCAGGGCCAGGAGAACGGCCAGCGTGATGAGCAGCATATACTCGATCTGGGGCGCCAGGCTGTAGATATACGAGTACAGGGCCGGATACCCGGTTATGTATATTTTGTGGTTCTCATCGGTTTCGCGGTTTTTGATTTCTTCAATTTTCTTGTAAACCTGGGAGGGGTCCCATCCCTCTTCCCAGAAGCCGGCGTAGATCGCCGCGGCCTTGTCGTCGGGAGACACATAAAACCCCCTGACGCCCTCGTTGCTGTATATGGACCTCTTGATTTCCTGCAGGCCCAGGTCGCTGCGGTCGATTCCCGCATGGATCATCGGCTTCAGGGCTATCCCGTATCCCGTCACCTCAACGTTCTTCAGCTTGGGGTGAGTTATGGAGGCGAGCTGGGCCGGGTTGCATCCCTCGACTTCCAGCATGGCCTGCGTGATCCGGTCTATCTTGTCGATCGTGTTCCAGTTGTAGATGTCCCCGTTCTTGACCTCCACCGCGAGCACCATGACATTGGCGCTTCCAAACATGCCGCGGTATTGGTTATAGAGCTGGATAAAAGGATGGCGCGGGGGATAAAAAGAAATGAAATCTGTCGCAACTTTGAGGTTCCATGCGTAGTAACCGAAGATGCCCGTTACTGCCGCGATCAGGAGAAGAAAAAAGACCCTGTATTTCAGAAGCAGCGCTACATAACGCTCTGCCAGCCGTTTTTTCGTTTTTTCCGCAATTCCGTTCTGCTCAATATTTTCCATCTGCAATCCCGCCCTACATTATGCTTTGATTTTTTAACCGGAATGAAAAGCCGTGCGCGCCCGCGCCCATGCCGGTCACAGCTGGTCCGGCTTCCGGTGAAATCTTCACGGTTCCCAGCCAGAAAAGCTGGATTCCAAAGGGCGCCTTCAACTCCTTCCAGGTCTTTCCGCCGTCGTCCGTCATCACTATCGCGCCCCTGTCGCCCACGGCATAACCTTTGCCGCCTTTCAGGTCTATGCCGTACATGGCCTGCTTGCTGGAATTGGCGGAGCGGGCCCAGTTTCTTCCGCCGTCGCGCGAATACAGGATGGTGCCCTCCAGGCCTCCGGAAACCAGCGTCCCCTCGCTCTCAGCCAGGCAGAAAAGGCTCTGCTCAGCCAGTTGGGGATTGCTTGTCCAGGTCTTGCCTCCGTCACTGGAGTTGAAGATCCTTCCGTATTCTCCGACGGCAACCATTCCGTTTTTCGTGATCCGCACTGCATAGAGGACCACGTCTTCAGGCAGATGCACGTCTTTCCACGTCTTGCCGCCGTCGTCCGTAACGATGATGGCCCCCCAGTCTCCGACCGCGCACCCGTGGAGGGTATCGGAGAAATGCACTCCGAACAGATGCTTGTCTATTCCGCTTTTCTGGCGGGTCCACGTCTTGCCGCCGTCTCTGGTATTCAGGATGACCCCCGAAGAGCCTGTGATCCACCCGTTGTCCTTATCCGGGAAGCTAACTGAGAAAAGCTGCTCCGACGTGCCGCTCGGGACCAGGAGCCAGTTGGCGCCCCCGTCGGCGGACAGATATATCCTGCCCCCGTCTCCGACGAGCAGGTTTTCTTTATCTGAAAGGTATGCGGAGGAAAAAATGTTGCCCCGGATTTCTTTTGATGTAAGGACCTTCTGCTTTTCGCCGGAGGCAGCGGCGGACATCAGCACAAGGCAGGATATTATCAATAATGAACAGATAGCGAACACTCGTCTTTTCAATGCCGACCCTCTTATCTCTTTCATTTGAAGCATCTTCCTTCTATTCGAATGTCTCCCTAAATAAAATTCCTCAAATGGACCATTTTTATCTAGCCATTATGGATTAACTACGGATATGTCCTGATGCTAGAGACTATATGCGTGAATGAATCCTTCGTGAACGGCGTCGATTATTTTCCCTGCTTTCGCGCAGTCGCCGATTTTCCGGAAAGGTATATTCATTTTTTCCAGCATGTCCTGCAGTGCGGCATCGGGCCTTGATCCTGTCGCGAGGACTATCGTATCCACGCCGGACAAGGTTTCCGTATTACCCATTTTCTCCACGACCATTGCGTTGTCTGTAATTTCTTTGACGATTGTCCCCGTCGATACTTTTATCCCTTTCTCATATATGCGCATCAGCAGCATCGCCTTGTTGATCATGCCCATATCAGGCGCAATCTCTTCGAGCATTTCGATTATCGTGACCTGAAGCCCTTTATCCGCCAGGAATTCCGCTGTTTCGCAGCCGACCATTCCTCCCCCGACAACCGCAACATTTCCTTCCGCCGCCGCGGCGCCGGCCAGGATGTCATTCGCAGTGAAAACACCTTTTCTTCCTATGCCTTTGATGGGAGGGATAATCGGTTTCGAACCGGTCGCCAGAATGACGGCGTCCGGTGAGATTTCCTTCAATGTATTTTCGGTAATTTCTTCGGAAAGCTTTACCTTCACGCCCAGGGAGCGGACCTGCGAAATAAGATATTCCGTGAGGTCGCTTATCTCCGCCTTGAACGGGGGCGCAGCGGCAATCGTCATCTGGCCGCCGAGACGGGAAGAGTTCTCGTACAGGCAGACGTCATGTCCGCGCAGCGCGGCTATTCTCGCGGCCTCCAGTCCCGCGGGACCGCCTCCGATGACAACGACCTTTCTGCTCGCAGCCGCCTTTCCGGTCAGGTCATAATCGGCCTCTTTTCCGGTCCGGGCGTTGCCCAGGCAGGTTATGCCGTCGCCGACGAGATACCTGTCGATGCACCCCTGATTGCAGGCAATGCATTTCCTGACGTCGCCCGCCCGCCCCCGGGAAATTTTCAGCGGCAGGTCCTCATCCGCCAGCAATGCCCTACCCATGGCGACCATATCGGCCTTTCCGGAAGCGATTATGGCTTCCGCCATTGCGGGGTCCTTTATCCTGTGGGCGACTATCACCGGCACCTTCGCGCCGATTGCATTGCGGATTGCCGCGGCAATATCCGCATAAACCCCCTGCGGAACGCAGGCAGGGCCGATCGTCATGGCCGCCGACTCATAAACGCCGCCCGAGACGTGGATTGCATCTATTCCGCTCTCAACAAGCATGGCGGAGAAAGCCGCCGATTCCTCTACCGTCAGGCCGTCGGCCACGAATTCCACGGCGCTCATCCTGAAAATAACGGGATAATCCGGGCCGGCGATGCTTTTGATTCTTTTGACGACTGCCAGGGGGAACCGCGCCCGGTTTTCCAGCGTCCCGCCGTATTCATCACTTCTTTTATTGCTGTAAGCGGAAAGGAATTGATTGATAAGATAGCCGTGGGCGCCGTGGACCTCTATGGCGTCAAATCCCGCCTCCCTGGCGCGGCGCGCCGCTTCGCCGAATGAATCAACGGTCCCGTCGATATCGGTTTTGGACATTTCCATCGGCAGTTCCTTGCACAGCGGGCAGGCAATGGCGGAGGGCGCCAGGAGCGGCTGCTCCGTCAGGACGTGATAAGTCTGCCTGCCGGCATGTCCCAGCTGGATGCAGACTTTTGCTCCGCCGCGGTGGACCTCGTCAACAAGAGTCCGGAGCCCGGGGACCAATTCATCGCGATGGATCCCCAGCTCCCGGGGGGACAGCTTGCCGGAAGGATGCACGAACGCGGCCTCCGTGATGATCAGGCCTGTTCCGCCTTTCGCCCTGGCCCCCATGTAAGCCAGATAACGCTGATTAACGGAGCCGTCGTATTCAAGGTAGTTGGTGCCCATTGCGGGCATTACTATTCTGTTTTTCACGCTCAAGGAGCCTATCTTCACAGGCGAGAGCAGCGCGGCAAACTTATCCACTTTATTCTCCTTCCCAATCTTTTAGAAAAATCTACTGGGCCGTGTACCCGCCGTCGGTCAGAAGGGCGTGGCCGGTAATGTATGAAGCCTCATCCGAACAAAGCCAGACCGCGCTCGCGGCAATCTCCTGGGGCGTCCCGATGCGCTTCATCGGCGTCATCTGGGCGAACACTTCCTTGGTGCCCATGCCGTAAGTGACAAAGCGGTCCGTCATCGGAGTGTCGACAATTGCGGGACATATGCAATTCACGCGAATCCCCTGCCCGGCGAATTCCAGGGCCGCCCCTTTCGTTATGCCCACGACTCCGAATTTGCTCGCCACATATGCATAATGGTTCGGCATGCCGATAATCCCCGCCGCCGAGGCGGTATTGACTATCGCCCCGCCGCCGTATTTCAGCATTTCCGGTATTTCATATTTCATGCCGAGCCAGACGCCTTTGAGGTTAATGGCGATGGTCCTGTCCCATACTTCCTCTGTGTATTCACTGAGAGGATAAAGACCGGCTTCAATGCCGGCGTTGTTGTGGGCGCAGTCCAGCCTCCCGAATGCCCGGACGGTCTCGGAGACCATCCGCCGCACATCGTCGCTCCGGGACACGTCCGCCCGGATAAAAACGGCCTCGCCGCCGGCCGCCTTGACCAGGGAGAGGGTTTCTGCCCCGCCCTTTTCATCGAGGTCGACCACCGCTACCCTGGCGCCCTTTTTCGCGAACAGCAGGGCCGATTCCCGGCCGATACCGCTGCCCGCTCCCGTCACCAACGCCGCTTTGCCCGCAAACGTCTTCTCCATGATTGTCCCCTCACTTCTTGTCGTAAAGTTTTTCAAACTTCTTGCCCTTCACCATGAACCTTTCCAGCTCGCCCGGCTCCTGCCAGATGATCTTCGGCCTGATCTTGATCCTGCTGTGGAAGGCGTCCAGCAATTCCTTTTCCAGCTCTTCGATCTTCTCGGCAGGGTAGGCCTTGCCTCTCTCGATCTTGATCTTGAGGGGAGGTTCCACCATTGGCGGCCTTTCGGTGAGGACGATCCGGAACTCGCCGGTCAGGCGCGGCGCAAAGCTTTCCACGACGCTCGCCACCGAAGTCGGATACACGATAACACCTTTTACTTTTAGCATGTCATCTGTCCGGCCCACGACTTTGTAGCGGAATCCGGAACCGCCGCAGGGGCACGGACTCGTCCATACCTGATGGATGTCTCCCAGGCTGACCCGGCACGAGGCCATGCCGTTGGCATCCATGCACGTGAAGACCGCCTCTCCCTTGGCGCCGTCCTCCAGCGGGATACTCTCCTTTGTATTGGGGTCAACCAGCTCGTAATAAGCTGCGTCGTCCATCAGCCAGTGCATTCCCTGATACTCGGGATAGACGCAGGAAACCCCGAATCCGGCGCCGTGGTCGATCAATTTCGCATCGAACCCGTTCTCGATCTTCCTCTTTATTTCGGGAACACCCGGGCCCGGTTCGCCGCCGCAGAGCAGAAGCTTGATCCCCATCGCCTTTGCGTCCATGCCGATTTTATCCTGGGCCTTGTCTATCAGATAAGAGGCCAGAGAAGGTGTGCCGATGAAGGCGGTTGGTTTGTAATGCCTGGTCATTTGAAAGATCCGGTCGGTCCCGGACTCGGCGCCGACGGGAATAACAGTGAGGCCCATCCGCTGCAACCCCATTACGGTGGCGATTCCGCCGATGTGCATTGAAAGGCCGAAGCACTCGATTATCCGGTCATGGCGCCTCACCCCCGCCCGCCATAAACCGCGGCACAGGTGTTCGCCCCAGAGCCTGTCGAGATCGTATTGCGTGAACGGGTATGGCGTGGGGTCTCCCGTTGTTCCGGTCGTGCTGTTTATCAGCGTCAGCTCATCCACGCTCATCGGCAGTTCCGCGTCCATCAGTTTGATCAGGTCGCCGTCCCAGCTGGCCGCATGCTGCCTGTACCCTTCTTTGTCGTAGATGGGGACGATTTTCGCGAAATCATCGAAGCTCTTTATTTTCGAGTCAATGTTGTCGCAGTTGATCCCGACTTCATCCAGGCGCTTTCTGTGGAAAGGAGCATTGCAGTGCAGCCTCTTCAACATCATCTTCAGTTTATAAAGCTGCAGCTCTTTCATCTGCGGAGTATTGAGAAAAGGCTCCATTTCCATGTTCCAATATTTTCTCTCCTCCAACGCCGATTTCCATTTTCCGTTATCCGTACCCATGTAATTATCTCCTCAAAATATGTATTATAGCTGTCGCATTGTCGGTGTGAGTGTACCCTCCGCCGTTATGCTGTAATCCAACCTTTGCCCCGGGGACCTGGTTCTCTCCAGCTTCACCCCGGAGTTGTCTGACTATTTCCGTGATCTGGGAAACGCCGGTTGCGCCGATCACGTGCCCCTTGGACAGCAGCCCGCCGCTCGGACTGACGGCGATCCTGCCTCCGATATCCGCTGACCCCTCTTCTATGAAACGGCCGCCTTCGCCTTTTTTGCAGAAGCCGAGGTCCTCATAATGGATCAGCTCCGCCACCGTAAAGCAGTCGTGGACCTCCGCGACGTCCAGATCTTCGGGGCCGATGCCGGCCATCTCATAAGCCTGGGCCGCCGCCCGCGTGTCTCCGTCGAAATACGAGAAGCTCTTGTCGTCAGGGTATCCCCCGGAGACCTGCACCGATGCGGAGATCCAAATCGGCTTGGCGGTGAATTTCCTTGCTGTGTCCGCACTGGCCAGGATGGCCGCCGCCGCCCCGTCCCCCCTGGGGCAGCACTGATAAGCGGTGACGGGATCGCTTATCATTTTTGAATTCAAAACTTCCTCAAGTGTGACCGGGCACGGCAGCTGGGCCAGGGGGTTGAGGGCGCCGTGCCTGCGGTTCTTCACCGCGACGAGGGCAAACTGCTCCCGGGTCGTCCCGAACTCCTCCATGTGCCTGCGGCCCATCAGGCCGTACAGCCCGGGGAAGGTGAAACCCATGTCGCCCTCCCGTTCCGCGTATTGCCTGCCGGTGGCGCCGCTGAGCATCATGCTGGAGTCGACTACGTTCATCTGCTCGACCCCGAAGGCGATTGCAAGATCGCATGCCCCGGAAGCAATTTTGTACCAGGCTTCCCTGAATGCGCAGGAGCCCGTGGCACATCCGTTCTCAACGCGTGTTATCGGGATCTTGGTGATCCCCAGTTCGCGCAGGACAAGGTGCCCGATATACAAGCCCTGGCCGAACTCCCATTGGGCGAGATTGCCGGCATATGCGCATTCGATCTCTTTCGGCCTGACATTCGCGTCCTTTATCGCCTTAAGGCAGGCCTCGATCCCTATGTCCCTGATAGACCTGGGGTCCCGTCCGAACCTGGTGCATCCGATGCCGATTACCGCAACATCCCGCATCACCGGTCCCCCCTCAGAGGTTTGAACTTGTAGCCCACTATTTCGCCTCCTGCCTGATCCTTTCGAACTGCCGTAATATAAATCTCCATATCCATGCCGATTTTCAGGACCTCATCCCAGGGATCGCAGTCGGTTATCATTCCGAACAGTTTGATTTTTTCGGGGAGGTCTATGAAGCCGAAAACATATGGCGCTTCGATTCCCGGCACGCCCATATCGGAACGCGTGTAGGTGTGAAGCTTGCCTCGCATGCTCAGCGGCTCCGTTTCCAGTTCGCCCGAAAAGCAGTCGGGACAAACTTCTTTGGCGGGGAAAGATATCCTGCCGCAGTCGCCGCATTTCGTCCCGACCAGGAATACTCCGCCTTCCGATTCCCTGAACCAGCGGTCGTCTATATATTTCTTTTTCGGGGAGGCCTCTTTTGCAGGCATTGTCTTTTCCTCCGCTGCGCCGGCTTGATTTCCCGTTCAGATATCGAACGGCTTCGGTGCCAGGGGCACGTTCTTCCAGTACGAACTGTAGTGCATGGGGATTATCTCCGCCCCCATGATTTTCAACACTTTAAGGATATGGAGGCCCTGTATGGAATGGCCGGGGTCGGCGCAGACATAAGGCTCGAGGGTTTATTCGAGCTGCTCGACCG
>JBDKTK010000257.1:0-12804 GCA_039680225.1 Syntrophaceae bacterium | reverse complement strand
AATTTGTCCAGCAGCCCGTCCCAGACCAGGGCCGCCGTGATCGCGAACGCCGCCGCGAATACCAGTATGCCGATCCAGGCCTGTCCGAACCGGGACAGGGGCTTTTTCTGCGCCTGGCCCTCCAGGTCGCAGATGGCCAGGTTTATCTCATTGCGGTCGATCGCAAACGCCTGGTTGCTGTATTTCGTGAAGGCGATCAGCAGCGCCCTGTCGCTCACGGCGTTGATCCTCCTCGGGTTCCCGCTTGAATGCCTGTATATGCGCCGGCAGGCCGCATCCGAGAAATGCAGGTTCCCTTTGTTGCCGGCGACTTCGAGCCGGTGCTCGATATATTTTTGAATATCGTCCTCGGCCAGGTGCTTAAGGTCGTACCGGACCGTTATGCGCTCGTTGAGCTGCCTGAGCGCCGGCGACTTGAGCTTTTCCTGGAGCTCCGGCTGGCCGACCAGGATTATCTGCAGCAGCTTTTCCTTTTCGGTCTCCAGGTTGGAAAGCATCCTGATCTGCTCGAGCACTTCATGCGAGAGGTTCTGGGCCTCGTCGATCAGGATTATCGCGTTGCGCCCCGAGGCGAAGTTGGCCAGGAGGAACCGGTTGAGCGCGTCTATGTAATTTTTCTTGCCCCGTTCCATCCCCTCCATGTTTATCCCGAATTCCTGGTTCACGGCTTCGAGCAGCTCGATATCCGTGACATAGGAATTAAAGATGAGGGCCGAATCAACCTTCGGGTCCAGGCTGGCCAGGAGGGCCCGGCAAAGGGTCGTCTTGCCCGTCCCTATCCCGCCGGAAATTACAATAAACCCCTTCCTCTCATTGATGCCGTAAATGAGGTGGTTGAGAGCCTCCCGGTGCTGAGTGCTCAGGTACAGGTATTTCGGGTCCGGCGTCAGGTTGAAAGGGTCCTCAGTGAGGCCGAAAAAAGAAGAATACATCTGTCTCCTCAGTATTGAAGCTGCTTGGGTTTAATTGACTTCAAGGCTTATCTGCCTGCCTTTCCGGTTCACCTGGAGCGAAACTCTATCAGTCGGATTGCTGATGGATTTCTGGATCCAGACAAAGTCATTGGGGTTTTCAATTTTCCTGTTATTCACACTCTGGACTATGTCCCCGTCCTCGAGGCCTGCCTTTTTCAGGTACGAGCCTTCTTTAACCTTGTTGATATAAAAACCCTCCATCTTGCCCGAATTGAAATGGGGCTTTGCCTGCCCTTCCGCCAGCAGGTCTCTCACCTCTTTGAGTCCCGGGTTCTCCATCTGTCCGGCCGGGGGCGCGGGCATCGGCCTGTCGCCCGGGATGCGGCCCACGGGCGGGCGTTGCGAAGCAGAGGCCGCAGACGGCGGCGCCTCGCCCGTCCCGGCGAGGGGTTCGCGCGGAGCGGACCTGACTTCCAGGAACTCATCTTTCCCGCCGACGTTCAGGACGACGGCATTGCGCCTGACCTCTTTGAGGGTTGCGCCGGCGACCGTGTCGCCCACCTTGAAAAGGCTCTGTTTCTTTTTATCCCGCTCTTCGATGATCGCGTACCCGCGGCCGTCCTTGCCGGCTATGGTGCCCATCAGCTCAAGCTGAAGAGTGGACGGGCTTCCCATATAATCCGATTTGTATTTGAAATCTCCCGCGGCAACAGGTTTGCTGCTGGAACCGAAATAGTTGCGTTCCGTTATAATGTCGTAAGCGGCGGGCTGTCCCGGCGCTGCATTTCCCTGACTGCGCGGCGCCGTTGAATTTTCGGGCGCGGGCCTCTTCCGGATATCCATGCGGCCCACGTTTATCGCGGTGTCCGCCGCTGCGTAACCGACTATGAGGACGGCCGCAACCGTGAACCCGATCCGGATGTGGCTGGTCAGGCCCAGGCCGGCGAGCCGGTCCTTGAGTCCGGAAATTATGCTGAAAATTTTACCCACGTTCCTCTCTCATAATGTCAAGCGCCGGATTGGCGTATGTACCAAGCAGGCGGGCCGCGTGGCGCCGCCCGGGGTCAAAAGAAAAAGTCAGATATCCCTGCAACTGGAACTCGCTGTTCTCCGGCGCGTTTCCGTCAATTTTTACCTGCCCCTGGAATTCTCCCGAAGCAGCCTTGTCCTTGAGATCCAGCCTGTTGACCTTCAGGATGCCTTCTCCCAGGGCGGCTTCGGCTTCCAGACTTTCAAAAGCCAGCAGTTCGAGACCAATGCTGTTGGGCGCCAGGGGGAGCATCCCGTTTATAATCCTGACCTGCATCCCGCCCTCTCCCTGCAGGGCGTTCCCGGTGTCCCCCGCAAAGTCTATGTTGCCGGAGAGCTTGCCGGTCAGCTGCCGCCCGAAGCTCAGCAGTTTGCAATCCCCGGCCTTGATGTCCTCAAATGCGAAATGGGCGGCAAAAGGGCCTGACGTGGAAAAAAATCTGAAAAAATTAATCGCGCCCTTCAGGCGCCCGTCATACAGGGAGGAATTCACCGCCAGCGACAGCTTCCCTCCCATCAGTTTCAGCAGCCTGGCCTGGATGTCCAATTTTCGGATTTCAACCGTTTTGCCGCTTTTAAGCGTTATCACGACATTGCCCAGCCTTATGCCTGCGGGAAGGCTCGGGGACGCGCTCTCCATGGCTACCGATACGTCCGGGCTGCCCTGCGATATGAGCCTGACGGCCTGCTTTTTCAGAATGCCCGGCAGGATGAAGAAATAGAAAACCAGCAATCCCGCCAGGGCAAGGCTACACGCTGCCCATTTTCTTCTGCTGTCCATCGGGCTCCCTTTGTTTTACGGGGGGAGGGGCGCTCCCCCGCTGCTCCTGAAAAGTCACAAGCTGGATCTGGGCGGACAGATATTCGGGGTTGTCCGAACTCCGCGAAATCGAGATTTTTCTCAAGGCAATCGCCTGGTCGACGGACTCGGCCGCGGCCAGAAAATCCACAACCTGCTTCAATGTCACTTTTTCGAGTTTGACGTCGGCCGCCACTTCTTCCAGCGAGCCCGCGGGCACGGGCCGGGCCGGCTGCAGGGATTTCATGTTCCCCTTGACCCCCGTCTCTGCGGCTTTTTTCTCGATAAAGGAAAAAAAGCTGAAATCCGGCGTCCGCCGTGCAAGCGCCGCCTGGATGGCGTTCACGTCCTGCTTGATGTTTGAATACTCCGAATCGATCCTGTACATTTCCTTTAAGGTCGCCTCATTGAGCGCGATCGAACGCCTCATTTTCTTGTTGCCGTCGATAAAGGGCAGAAAAGCGAACTGCACGAAGATAATGAACGCCACCACGGCCGCGCCGGCGATGACGGTTTTTTTCTGCCTTGATCCCAGCTTGTTCCAGAACTCTTTCATTTCTTCACGTCCATCCTGATGCCGAACTCGACCTTGCCGCCCTGCTTTGTCAGGTTTGCCGAACCGAGGCTCACGTTGCTGAAATACCGCGAGGCTGCAAGGCTCTTCTTGACTTCCTCGGCCGTGTTGAAGCTGGTCGTTTCCGCTTTCATCTCGATCCGCTCCCCGTCATAGGACAGGTTGTTGATTATGAACCCCGTCGATTGCGGAACGGTCGCGGAGATGTCCTTGAGCAGGTCCAGGAAAGGCGTCCCCGCGTTCCCGACCGATATCTTCCTGGCCTCCGTAATTTTCGTTTTCAGCTGCTGCACCGGGTCCACTATTTTCGTGACCTCCGGGCAACTCTCCCGGAATACGGCATTGATCGCGGACTGGAGGTTCCTTAACTTCACGTAATCGAGGTAATACCCCAAACCCTGGTCGACAAGGAGGGCTGCCAGGCTTATCAGGACCATCATGGCGGCCCATCTCAAATCCCTCCGGAGCTTGAGGGCGTGCTTCTCGAGTTCGAATGGGCCCCTGCGGAAATCCATGCCCGAGGCCTTTTTCATGCCGCGCAACGCAAGCGCCAGGGCGTTGTTGAACTGCAGGCCCCAGGCGGCAGTCACGCCGGATTCGATTTCGAAATCCTCCCGTTCCGTCAGGTCGGCGGTCTCAACCGGGACTCCGAAAACCGCGGCGAAATTTTCCTTCAGGGCGGGAAAGAGCGAACCTCCTCCGGTGAACATGACCCTGGCCGGGTCCGCCGGCTGCCCGGACAGCCTGATCATATCGAGCGTGGCCTTGACTTCCGCGGCGAAATCCCGGCAAGCCTTGTCCGTCCTGTCTTTTGCGGCGCCAAAGTCTGCGCTGATTTTTTTGCGCTCCGCTTCGTCCGGCTGCAGGCCCGCCGCATCCGCGATTATTGCGGTAAGAGTGTCGCCGCCGAAATCGTATGACCTGATATTGCAGACCCTGCCGCCGTCCAGCAGGAAGCCGGCCGATTTTTCAGCCCCGATGTCAATGAGCAGGACGCAGTCCCTCAAGCCGTCCCTGGCCTGATTGACCAGCCGGGCCGCGAGCGGGAACGCATCCACATCGATTACGGAAACCTCCGGCACATAATTTTCGAGCAGCTGGATCCTTTCCCTCACGACCGCTTTCGGGGCAACAGCTGCCAGCACTCCGGCTTGCATTTCCGGGGGCTGTGCATCGGCGCTGAGGGTGAAATCGATCACGGCGTCCTCGATCGGGAAAGGGATGACCGGTTCCAGCTCAAACGCGATCGTCTGCCGGATTTTTCTCTCATCCCGGAACGGCATGGACATATTCCTCAGGGACAGCCTGCCGGGGTGGATTGACGTCACGCAGCTTTCGCATGCAAGGTCCCGTTCCCGGAGCTGTTCCAGCGCCGCTTCCAGGCTGCCGTATTGCCGGATGTCGATTGTCTCCAGCGCGGTTATCCGGACTTTCCTGCCCGCGGCGATCTTTACGGCCTTTATCTGGTAAGGCCCTATATCGAGGCCAAGTATATATTCTGCGCTCATGATCCTGTCTTCCAGAAAAGCACCTTCAGCCGTTTGCCGTCGATGTCTCTCTCGATCACTCCCGAAACCGTTTCCCTCATTGAGGACAGTATCCCTGTCGACGAGATCCGGAAGTTTCTGCTCTTTACGGAAATCAAGTTTTCCGCCAGGGCCACGCCCGACATACTGTCGACCTTGGTGTACCACTTGAGGTCGGAAAGCGTGTTTGCCGGGTCCCGGCGATAGTTGTCGATGGCATCGGCCCTCTCGGCGGTCATATCGGCGGAAAGGGCCCTCAAGACCAGTTTCGGGGCCGTGTTTATGTTGATCTGCCCGTCGCCGTAAACGGTCAGGAAATCCCTGATCCCGGGCTTCCCGTCGGCCCCGAAGAAAATCTCCGGGGTGATGCCCTTGACGAGCAGCAGCTCGTCAAGCGAATCGAGGGCGCCGTTCTTGGCCTTGTAGGGCTGCGAAAGCGTCTGGTAATATTGGCTCTCTGCGCCGCGGGCCGACACGTCCTCGTCCGAATCCAGCCAGTCCTTGATGGAAGCGATAATGGATTCCACCTGCTCTTTATCGAGATCGAATTCCGGCAGGCTGAGGAACCTCGCGAGAATGTCCCTGTATTGCTCGTTGTAAGCTCTGCCGTTCACGATCTTGTGCACCGGTATCCTCCCGCTTTCATCCTCGATGATGAGGACGCAATGGCCTTCCCCGTCAAACAGCTGCGCCGAATACGGGGACAGGACCTCCGTCCTGGACCAGATTTCGTTAAGCGAATCATAATTATTGTTGTCTCTCAAAAGCATCGCCCCCGCCGCGTTGAAACCGGACTTGGCAATGTAAAGGGTCTTTACCCGGTCCCGGAAGTTTGCCGCCTCATATATATTGGCGCGCGACGACGCGTTGAGCTCCATTGTCACGGCGACGATGATGCTCACTATCAGGACGACCAGGATCAGGGCAGCCCCTTTTTCGTTGCGGATGCAGGTTATCGGCATCTATCCTCTCGCTGGTATCGCGATCCGCGTCATGAACCTGTAAGGTTCATTGTCCGGGTTTTCATTCAGGAACTCGAACCTGATCAGGACTGAAGCAGGCGGCCGCCCGCCCCTGCCCGCCGCAGACCACGTGTCGTATTGCGCCCCCCCCTGGTCAAAAAAGGTGTACCTGATCGACTTCAGGCGGTTGCACAGCAGGAAACCTTTCGGGGCGCTGCCTTCCTTGAACGTGTTGATCGAAGCGCTGTCGCTCCTCCACAGCGAATACCCGTCCTGTTCGGATTCCTTGGTCAGGTAATAGCGGATCCTGGCGTTGGCCGTGGACCTGCCGTCTGTGTAACTCAACCCGGCCGAGGAAATAAACTCAAGCTGGCCGCTGTCGCTCGCGGCCTCGCTGGAGCTCAGCGTCAATTCATACGAGTTTCTCTGGGGCGTAAGCGATTCCATGTCCTGGATCATCCTGTCCGCTGTTATCCTCACCATGTCGTACAGTTTTTCAGCGTACTCGGACGACCTGGTTATCCTGAACGTGCCGCTGTAAGAGGCATAGATTGTCGACAGGACGACGCTCACGATAAGTATCGCCACCAGGACCTCGACAAGGGTGAAGCCGCGCCTGTCAATTCTTGAATCTGTACAGCACAATTGTGATTGCATTGCCTTTTTTCAGCCTGTTGTTTTGCACCTTCAAAACTATCTTCTTCAGAAGCCGCTCGTCTTCCGAAGTGACATTGCTTACCCACGTATAGTCCGGGTAATCGGCGCCGAAATCGCCGCTGCCGGAATCAAGCGAGGAGATATTGGCCGTCTCCAGCTCCGCCATCTTGCTCTGGGCGAGCAGCGTCAGCATCGTTGTCGCCCTTGAGGCCGCCATCATGGAAACGCTCTGCGATTGCGACTGGAAGACCACGAGAAGGCTGATCGACAGGATGGCCATGGCGATCATGACTTCCAGCAGCGTGAAACCTCCCTTATAAGAATCCCTGATAGAGCAGGGGGGATGGAAAAATTTTTTCTTCCTGTATGGAACCATTCAATCTCTTTTGTTCTGGAATAATTAAGTCCCGGCCGTTCAGGCAAGTGGAGCCGCAGAATCACCCGGATGAGTTACATTATGGGAAATTTTGAATTCGTTCGTTTTTTCGTCGATCTTGATCATCTTGTCGTATGTGCTTGCCGTCCCGGAAAAGGGGTTGTAAACAATCGTATACACGCGCTCATTTTGCGAAAGGTACAGCACCGCGGGCTGGGTATACCCTCTCCGGAAAAATTTCACTGTCGCGTCGCCCTCTGTTTTTTTGCCGCCCCCCATGATTGATACTTCCTGGATTTTGACGCTCTGGGGGAGTTGGTAAAAATTGCCCTCCATCTCTTTTCTTTTTTCCGCAGTCATATCGGACGCCTCGTACCAGAAGCGGCCCTTGTCCATGTCAAAGTGCAATACGTAATCGACGTTGTCCCGGACGGCGTCGCTGCGCAGCTCCCTGCTCTTCGAGACAATGTGCCTGACCGTCTGGCGCAGGCTGTCCTTGTAGACGGCGTCGTGGATCCGCGGGGCCGCTATGAACAGCATCGTCCCGATCAGGGCAATGACGACGCACAGCTCGATAAGGGTGAAGCCCCGCTCAGTCCATTTCCCAGCTGTTGATGTCCTTGTTCTTCCCGTCACCGCCGGCCTCCCCGTCAGCCCCCTTGGAGCTGAGGTCATATTCCCCGTGGCTCCCCGGGGATACATACACAAACTCATTTCCCCACGGGTCCTTGGGCACCTTGCTTTTTTCCAGGTACCCGCCCTCGCGCCAGTTCCCGGCAAGCTTTCCGGTGGAGGGGGCTTCCACAAGGGCCTTCAACCCCTGTTCTGTCGTGGGGTAATTCCCGTTGTCGAGCTTGTACAGTTTCAGGGCCGTATCCAGGCCTTCGATCTGGATGCGGGCCTGGGACCGCCGCGCTTCGTCCGGCCTCCCCATGAGGCGCGGGGCGATGAAGCTCGCCAGGATCGTCAGGATCACGATTACCACCATCAGCTCAATGAGAGTGAGGCCCCGCTGTCCAAGGCGGCAGGCTGTCCCTCCGGATATTTTCATTTCGGCAACTCCTTCCATTATTTGACCAACTGGTTCATTTCGAATATTGGGAGCAAAACGGAGATAACAATGAACCCGACGACAACCCCCAATGTTAAAATCATGACCGGTTCAAGGACCGACGTCATCATGGCCACGCTCGATTCCACGTCTTTTTCATAGGAGTCGGCTATGCGGTAAAGCATCGGCTCGAGATTGCCGCTCTGTTCCCCGATGGCGATCATCTCCGTGGCAATCGGGGGGAAGAGTCCGCTGCGCGCCAGGGGCGCCGAAAGGCTCTGGCCCTCCCGGACCTCCTCGCCGGCCGTCTGGATCGCGTCGGCTATGACTTTGTTGTTCACAATATTTTTCACTATCTCCAGGGCCGTGAGCAGCGGGACGCCGCTCTGGAGCAGCGTGCCCAATGTCCGGCTGAACCGGGCCACCGCAAGCTTCTGGTTGACGCGCCCGAAAAGCGGCAATTTCAGCTTGAGCGTGTCCCGGACATACCGGCCCCTGTCCGTCTTCGTAAAAAAATAATGCAGCGCGAAGCCTGCGCCCGCCAGGGCCGCCGCGATCAGCCACCAGAAAGACTGGAGGAACTTGCTCATAAAAATGAGCACGACTGTCGCGAAGGGCAGGTCCTGGTGCATCTCATCGAACACCTTGGTTATATTCGGGACCACAAAAGCCAGAAGGAAGAAGACCACGATGGTGCCGATGGCGAACATGAAAACCGGGTACGTGAGGGCCGAGACAATGCGCATTTTCAAAGCCTGCTGCTTCTCGCTGAAATCAGCCAGCCTTTCCAGCACTATATCCATTTTGCCCGATGCCTCTCCGGCCCTGACCATGTTGACAAAGTATGACGGAAAAACCTTCGGGAAGGCCCCCAGGCTCTGGGACAGGCTCTTCCCTTCATTCACTTCCGACCTGATCTGCGCCAGGGTTTTCTTCAGCTCGGGATTCTGGGTCTGGTTTACAAGCACGCTGAGAGAGGGGATGAGGGGGAGACCGGCATTGAGGAGAGTGGAGAGCTGGCGCGTCATTATCGAGGTTTCATTGGGCCCGATCCGCCTTAAGACGCTCACGACGGATTTTCCCGCCAGGTTTTCCGCCTTTTTCCCGGAGGCGGATTCTTTCAGGTCCACCGGGAAGAAGTTGGTTTCCCTTAATTTCTGTCGGGCTGCGATCGCGCTTGCCGCATCGATTATTCCCTTAAATTGTTTCCCCGATGAATCCAGGGCTGTATATTCATAAACAGGCATAAAGAACCATAACTGATTGAAAACAAAAGGTACTTACTTCAACAAGCCGCATAGTTAACACATGAAATGGGCTATTTCAAGCGAATTAGCTCCAATACCCTAGTGAATGTAAGACTTCCCCTGATGAAATGCTAGCGATTCCGAGCCTTTGGATTAACGAGAATACACAAAATAAGGTACTTTCGTGTAATCCTTTTTATGAGGTTATTTTGAGGATTTGGAGGAGAGGTTTTTATTTGCCGGAAAAGGATGCGAGCCTTTTGAAGGCCTTGATTTTTTCCGAATTTTCGATCCTGGAGGCATTGATCGCCTCCCGCAGGAAATGGATCGAGCCGTCGTAAACGGCCCTGTCCACGGGATAAGGGGTCCCGTCCTTCCCGCCGTGGGCGTAACTGAAACGGGCGGGGTCGCGGAAGGATGCCTCGGTCCCGTATATCACTTCCGCCATCAGGGCGAGGGCGCGCAGCGTCTTCGGGCCCACCCCCCTGATGCCCAAAAGAGATTCGAAATCATCAGGTTGGCTCTCATATGTCTTTAAGAGTATCCTTGAGAGGTAATCAGGGTTGATCTCACGGGCCATCACCTGGTGCCTGGCCGGGAGCTCCAGCGAGGAGATTTTCACGGCTTCCTTGAGCACCGTTTCTGTCTTTTCCGAAGCCAGGCGCGTCGAGGCATCGCGATTACCCGCTCCTTCCGCGGCTACCAGGTTCAGGACGCTGCCGCGCAGGTTGCAGCAGACGGCTTTGTGCGGGTCGCTGGTGAAATCCAGGTTCTCGCGGCCAAGCCAGTGATAGCGCCGGGCGAAGGCATTATCGGGGTTCATCCCCTGCTGCACCACTGCCCAGCTTCCTTCCCGGTTGAAAAAGAACGCATGGTGGTAAAGCTGGTAGCCGTCCTGGACGGCGGCGCTGTCCACTTTCGCGGACATCCTGCTTGCATAGACGAGGCCCTCGGGATCTGCCTTGATGAGGTCGCCTTGCGCCAGGATCTCGTCAGGGGTCTTCCTCGATACCCTGCCTTTCCCGCCCGCAACGAAAAAGCCGGTTTCGTGCCCGATCCCTTTTACTCCCTCTTTGAGGGCCCCGCAGACTGTTGTCGTCAGCCCGCTCGAATGCCAGTCGAAACCCAGAACGCAGCCGAAGGCCTGGAACCAGAAGGGGTCCGAGAGCTTCCGGAGCAGCTCCTCCGTCCCGAACTCGTCGACTATGACGAGCACCATTTCGCGGGCAAGCCTCTTCATCCTCTGGAAGAGCCAGGCGGGGGCTTTCCCGGTGTGGAGGGGGAGATGGGCGGTGCCGGTTTTCATTTCCAATCTTGATTCAGGGCGTATTGCAATGCCCCTGCAGCTTTGAATTTTTTTCCGGGCATATTATTATCATACAAACAACGTACGCGGTAATTGAATTGGGGGGAGAATCATGCCGGAACTCCCGGACGTGGAAATCCTGAAAAAATACTTTGATAAACATTGCCTGGGACTGAAGATTTCCAAAGTGCAAGTCCTGGAGAAAAGGATACTGCGGGACACGACGGCGGAAAAGATCAAGTCCAGGCTCGAGGGCAGGACTTTTGTGAAGAGCAGGCGCCATGGCAAGCACCTTTTTGTTGAAATTGGCAACGGCAGCTTATCTTATATCGGCCTCCATTTCGGGATGGACGGAGGCCTCGAATTTCTAAAGCAGGAAGATCCCCCGCCGGAGTACACCAGGATAATATTCCGGTTTGACGGCAATTACCTTGCATATACCTCCAGGAGGATGCTGGGAGGGGTCAGGGCAATAAAGGGCCCGGAGGATTTCGTTGGACAGAGGCAACTCGGGCCGGACGCCCTCGGCCCGGATTTCAGCAGGGACTATTTTTTAAAGGCCATTGCCGGCAGGAAAACCTCCATCAAGGCGGCATTGATGGACCAGCAGATCGTGGCCGGAATCGGGAACGTCTATTCAGATGAAATTCTTTACCAGGCCGGTATCCTGCCGGACACCGGCGCCGGCCTGCTTGATGAAGAGCAGCTCACAAAGCTGTACGGAAAAATACTGGATGTGCTCAAGACAGCTGTCAAATACGACGCCGACGCCCGGCGCTTCCCGCCGCGGTCCCTCCTCCGGCACCGCCACAGGAACGGCAACTGCCCGTGCGGCGGGAAAGTTGCTTCCACCCGGGTGGCCGGGCGCACCTCATTTTTCTGCCCTGCCTGCCAGAAGTGATTTTCCCGCCTCCAAAATCCCCCCTTAATCCCCTTTGGGAAAAGGGGGAGAATCATACGATGCTGAGTTTGCTTAAATACTGGATTTCCTGCCGGTTTTGTATTATTTAAACCGGTGTTTCAAACACGGGCAGTAATGGGGTAAAAATGAGGGAGATACAAGCCGGCGCGGTGACCCGCGCGGTCCGGGACCTCTTCATCGCGGCGAACCAGGAGCTGGGAGACGACATCGTCCGGAAATTCGAGGCCTGCGCAACGCTGGAATCATCCGCAACGGCCGGCAGCATATTAAAGGAACTCGGTGAGAACGCCAGGATAGCGCGCGAGGAAGCGGCGCCCCTTTGCCAGGACACCGGTCTCGCCATCCTTTTTATTGATATCGGCCAGGACGTGCACATAGCGGGGGGCGACCTCAGGGCGGCAGTCAATGAAGGCGTTCGCCAGGGCTACGCGGAAGGGTACCTGAGGAAATCCGTCTGCGCCCCGTTTACGCGGGCCAATACCGGCGACAACACGCCGGCCGTACTCCATTTTGACATAATACCGGGAGAAAAGCTGAAGATCACGGCTATGCCGAAAGGGGGCGGGGCGGAAAACATGAGCCGGGTTGCGATGCTGACCCCGGCGGCAGGCTTGAAGGGAGTGAAAGACCTCGTCATGGAAACAGTAAAAAATGCCGGGGCGAACCCCTGCCCCCCGGTTATAATCGGTGTGGGAGTGGGCGGCACGCTCGAGCGTTCGGCGTTGATTGCCAAACGGGTCCTGCTGAGGAAAATGGGCGAGCGCAGCGCCGACCCGGAGATTGCCGCGATCGAGGAAGACCTGCTGAAGACGGTCAATCAACTGGGCATCGGCCCCATGGCATACGGCGGGAAGACGACTGCGCTCGAGGTCTTCATGGAAGTCGAGCCCTGCCACATCGCCAGCCTTCCCGTGACCGTCAATATCCAATGCCATGCCTCCCGCCATAAAGAGGTGGTCCTGTGAGCGATGCGATAAGGCTGCGGACGCCGCTCAGCGCGGAAGACCTCGATAAACTCAAAGTCGGCGACAGAGTCCTCCTGTCGGGGAAGATATACACGGCAAGGGACACCGCCCACCGGCGTCTTGTCGAGCGCCTCGACGAGGGCCGGGACCTGCCCCTGCAGCTGGACGGCCAGGTGATCTATTATTGCGGGCCCACGCCGGCGAAGCCCGGGAAACCAATCGGCTCGGCAGGGCCGACTACCAGCTACCGCATGGACTCTTACGCCCCCCGTCTGATTGAGCTTGGCCTGAAAGGGATGATCGGGAAAGGCAAAAGGTCTCCCGCCGTAATTGAAGCCATGAAAAAATGCAGGGCGGTCTATTTCGGGGCGACCGGGGGAGCGGGGGCGCTGCTGTCAAAAAGGATAAATAGCGCCAGGGTCATAGCATATGAAGACCTCGGGCCCGAGGCGATCCGCGAGCTGGAAGTCGAGGAC
>JBDKTK010000256.1:0-4489 GCA_039680225.1 Syntrophaceae bacterium | reverse complement strand
CTGCTCGAACCCGGCCACACGCCGGGCGAAAATGTCCAGTTCCTGCTGTTCCTGAGCGCGCTCATCAAGGCCGTCGATACCCATGCCGACATCCTGCGGGGGACCTGCGCGTCTGCGGGAAACGATCATCGCCTCGGGGCCAATGAAGCGCCCCCGGCAATTATCTCGATTTTCATGGGCGAAGAGCTAACCGAGATCCTGGAAAAGATTTCAAAAGGCCAGACTGTAATCCAAAAGGGCATGCAGTATGTGAACGTCGGAGTTGATACGCTGCCCTCAATCCCCCGGGACAATACGGACCGCAACAGGACCTCTCCTTTTGCCTTTACGGGCAACAAGTTCGAATTCAGGATGGTCGGGTCCTCACAATCTATCTCAGGGTCCAATGTGGCCTTGAACACCGTGGCCGCCGAAGCCCTGGATGAGATCGCCACGCGCCTGGAAAAGGCCAAAAACAAGAATGCCGAGGCAGCGGCCATCATTAAGGATATCTACAAGAAACATAAACGGATCATCTTCAACGGGAACAATTACAGTGAAGACTGGGCAAAAGAGGCGGCGAAACGGGGCCTGCCGAATGTCAGGAATTCCGTTGACGCATTATCGGCTTTCATTACAGACAAGTCTGTCAAACTTTTTGAAAAATACGAGGTCCTTTCCCCCAAGGAAGTGCATTCCCGTTATGAGATTTACATCGAAACCTATGCGAAACAGATTAATATCGAAGCGCTTGCGGCAATCGATATGGCAAAAAGACAGCTCATACCCGCAGGCATGGAATACGCAGCCTTCCTGGCCAGCTCCGTTGCCGGCCTCAAGGCTGTATCGGTTGGAGCTTCCGTGCAGGAGGACATTTTGCAGAAGCTGAGTTCCCTGATCGCATCTTCATATGAGAAACTGAATGCGCTGGAAGAGGCCGTAAATGGAGCGAAGGACATCGCTGAGTGCGTCGAAAAGGCTGAAGCATACCGGGACGAAGTCGTTACCGCAATGCAGGCCCTGCGTTCGGACATCGATGCAATAGAAATGATCGTCCCCGCGGATATGTGGCCGGTGCCGACATATGCAGACCTTCTCTTCAAATTGTAAAGCGCTGTTGTAATGGGGATGCGGGAATCAGGGTCTTTAAAATAACTGGAGGGTAAGCCATTGCGGCTTACCCTTTTTTCTTACTGCCGGTTAAACCCGGGCGAGGATGGCGTCCATCTGTTTCTGCCATGCTTCGGTCGTGGTGTGGACGGCGCGGCCGATGTACGAGGCCCGCAGTTCCCTCAATACCGGCAGCCTTCTGACCGCAATGGCATAATGCCTGTAAAGGGCCTGCGATAAGAGGGAATCGTCAGGCAGATAGACGGGCTCCCTTCTGAAGTTGATCATGACCAGGGCGCGGTTGAGCCGCCGGACAGTCCAATCGACAATATCGACGGCCGTTCTTTTCTCATCCGGGTCTATGCGGAAGAAATACGTGGCCCGCCCGGTATGCGATGCCGCTTCCCACGCCACGACATCGGCGGGCATCCCGGAACCCGGTTTCGACAGTATAGGGAAAAAGAACCAGTGCAGCGCCTGTTCCTGCCGGTCTTCTTCATGTTTAAAACCGGCAGCGGATTTTTCAATAATTTCCGAATCGGCTGCCTGCGCCGGATTTTGATTTTCGCCGGCGGACACATTGCCCAGCCCCTCGCCGGAGATTTCTGATTCGCTTTCCGGCCGGACCATCTTGAAGCCGGCGTAGAAATCACATTCCCCCGCCTTCCGATTCATGAGGATATCGACGTAAGGTCTCAGGCCGTCATCAACTGCATTCTTTATAAGGACCGGCACGATTTCGGGGTGGACGGCGGCTATTTTCGAGACCGGCGTTGAATGTCCCTCTTTCATGAGCCCTGCAAGGACCTGAAACTGGTCCGGTGAAAGGAATGGGAAAACGCCCTGAAGGGTCCGGGAGCTGTTTTCAGAAACATCTTCCATAGCGGAGCGCAAGCGCTCTGTAAATTCACTCGTGCGCTTCGCCAACTTCGTTATGACGAGGCGCTCGTTCCCCGAGCGCAATTCCAGCCTGTAGCTCTCTTCATCGAATTCCATGCTGTCGATGTCGCTCAGCCGCCAGTGCATCCCGGGGGCACTTTCGGGCAGGACCGCGATATTGCTCCTGTAGAGCCTGAATTGAGCGGGGCTTGAAAAATTGCCATCCGTCGAATCGATCTGGACGAAGCCCTCAAATCGTTCAATCTCCTCCCGGTCCTCCAGGAGCAGGCACTGGAGCAGGCGGCCCCGGTATGCCTCTTTGAGGGCGTTGCACATGTCCTGAAAGGCTTTGGCGAAATGATGCAGGGCGATTGTCTTTCCGGTATAGAGCTTCAGGGAAAGCTCACAGTCGCCGGGGGAAAAGACATCTATGCCCCCCAGGTCCAGAGCAAGGGGTTGTCCCTTTTCAGGGATTACACGCAGGGCCGTATCATCTATATTGAGCCGGCAAACCCCGGCCTGGACAGCTGTCCCCTTCTCGTCGAGGTAATCGAATTTCCCGGAAAAAGAATCCGTGCTTTTCATTCTGTTCACTTCCTGTTTTCGAGCACTGCCAGCGTTATCCTCGATATGCAGACAAGATTTTCTTTTTCGTCGGTGATCCTTATTTCCCAGACATGCGTCGTCTTCCCGACGTGGACCGGGGTCACTATCCCGTAAACATACCCGGATGAAGCAGGGTAAATGTGATTGGCATTGATCTCCAGCCCCACGCATCTCTGTATTTTCCTGTCCACGCATAAATTGGCCGCCACGCTGCCCAGCGTTTCCGCCAATACAGCGGAAGCGCCGCCGTGAAGGATGCCGAACGGCTGGATTGTGCGGCGGTCGACCGGCATTCTCGCCTTGATGTAATTATCTCCTATCTCCAGAAACTCTATCCCAACGTGTTCGACGAGGGTCCCCTTCCCTCTTTCTTTCATGTCCTCCAATTTGGACTCCGGATGCCAGATTGCCATTGTAATTCACTTTCTCCTGTTTCAGTTCCGGGTACATTACAGAAAACCCGCTTTCATTTACAATCAAAAAATGAAATCAGGAGCATGGAGATAATTGGGATATTTGGGAAGACAACAGAGGTCAGACTTTGGATCTTTTATAATGGCTAAATATTCTGGTCAGTATTTCAGCCTTTTCCTTCGGGAGAGGATGGAGTGCCCTTTCATAGTTGGACAAGGTCTGGCGGGTTATCTGCAGCGACTTTGCCAATTCAGCCTGATTGATTCCCAGATTGTTCCTGAACCTTTTGATAAGGGCCTGGTTGTGCGCCAGTTCTTCGGCGGTAATCGGGCCGGCTTTGCGCACGACGGAATTCGACCTGATTTTTTCCTGAGCGATTTTTTTTGCGTGCGCAACTTTTTTCGCCGGCACGGAGCCCAGCAGGTTATCGGAAAGCCTGATGGACAGGGTCGTGTCCAGCCACTCCCTGAAATATCCTTTCTTCCGGCTGAACGGTTCAATATAGGGCAGGCTGTCGAGGATGCCTAATTCCTGGAGCCTGTGATGCCCTTCCACGAACGCGTCCACGGTCTGCCCGGGGTTGCGCCAGGTGATCTCCTCGCCGCAAAAATCCAGAATTGTTTTAGGATTTGCCCTGGGCAGCAGGCCCTTTCTCTGCGAAACAGTCCCGACAAGGGTCCAGTATGTTCCGAGTTTCTTTGTGAAGGCTTCGCGATAAGGATTCAAATTAAGCAGGACTTTACTGTAACGGCCCAGCCAGAAGAGCCCTTCAGGGTCCAGGAAATGGGAAAGGGCCTGCCCGCAGCGAAAACTGAAGGCCGACCAGACATCCTCTCCTTTGCGATACTCGATATCCAGGATGTCCAGCAGCCTGTCGGGCCTGTTCCTGCCGAAAGTGATCTCCCCTGCCGTCCTGTATGATTTCCATGTCATTATCAGGCGAAGGTCCGCCAGAAGAAGTATCTGGCGCCGGAAGTCTTCATACAGCGTCCGGGAACTGCCGTGGCGTATGCGCACTCCCCTTTTCGCGGCAAATTCCTCAAGTGTTATTCTGGCAATTCCTTTCATGGGATCTTTCAATTCCGCAATTTTCGACATTAGTATTATGAATACGTCCGCTGTTTCGATTGAAAGCTCCCTGACGGCCTTGCGCATCGAGCCTGAATGAATGAACCCCAGCCGCGGGGTATAGTACATGGAAATGGAAGGATGGAAGCGCGTTCCGAAATCGGGCGGCGGCGCGCAGAAAATCAGGATGTGACCGCCCCGCGTCTCATACCTGTACAAGGGCCGGCCGTAAGAATCAGCGCCCCAGCTGTTTTTCGGGCCGCCGGCGTATATGGCCCTGAGCGCGGCATGGACGACTGGATTAATGGGGACGGGAATCCTCTCCAGTTCCGGGAAAGGGTAATATCCGGAATCCGAATCTGCCATGCAACCAGCCCTCTTTGCCTCAGTACAATGCCGGGTCCCTGTACTCTCCGAAAACTTCCCTGTAAAT
>JBDKTK010000255.1:0-7194 GCA_039680225.1 Syntrophaceae bacterium | reverse complement strand
TCAAGTCTTTTGCCGATTGCAGTTTCTCGAGGACTTCATTGATTGTGTCCGTCAGCGAAAACCTCTCCGCTTCAATTTCCATTATATCCTCTTTTTTCATCGTCGAGAGGACTTTCTGGAAGGCTGCAATCAAATCAAAGATGCTCAGCTCCAAAACCTCCTGGTCGTCGCGGACCGACTCGCGTTCCGGGAAAGCTTCTCTCTTGAAGACATCCCGGCCCAGGACACTGCGGCTGCCCAGGTTGAGCGCGGCCTCCTTGAACGCCTTGTATTCCAGAAGCTGCCTGACCAGTTCCGCCCTCGGGTCTTCCTCGTCCATTTCAGCGTCCTCGTCCGAAACCGGCAGGAGCATCCTGGATTTTATATGCACGAGCGTGGATGCCATGACGAGGTACTCCCCCGCAAGGTCGAGGTTGAGCGACTTCATTGCTTCCAGGTGTTTCAAATATTCTTCGGTGATTGAGGCGATCGGGATGTTGTAGATGTCGATCTCGTTTTTTTTGATCAGGAACAGCAGGAGATCGAGCGGCCCCTCAAACACTTCGAGTTTGATTTCATACGCCATACGCGCCGTCCAATGGATTCTGGAGATTTCCGCCCGGGCCGGCGGTCAGATTTTTACCGCTTCCCTTACCTCTTCCATCGTGGCGGAAGCGATTTCACGGGCCTTCCTGTTGCCTTCCTCTATTATCTCCCTCACCTCGCCGGGATTGCCGCGATAGTGGTCCTGTCTTTCATGGATCGGTTTGAGAGATTCGGACAGCTTTGCATAAAGCCGCCTCTTGCACTCAACGCAGCCGATGGCGGCGGCCCGGCAGTCCCGGTCGATCCGGGCAACCTCTTCCGGCGTTGAATAGATGCCGTGGAAAGTGAACACGTTGCAGATCTCGGGGTTTCCCGCATCGGACTTTCTCATCCTCTGCGGGTCCGTGAACATTGATTCGACCTTTTTCTTCAGCGCATCGCCCCTGTCGGAAAGGAAGATGGCGTTGTCATAAGACTTGCTCATCTTGCGGCCGTCAATGCCCAGGAGCTTCGGGACTTCGGCGAGCAGCGGCTCGGGGATGGGGAAGACCTCCCGGTAGAGGAAATTGAAGCGCCTCGCTATCTCGCGGGTCAGCTCGACGTGCGGCAGCTGGTCCACTCCCACCGGCACGCCAAAGGCCTTGTACATCAGGATGTCCGCGGCCTGCAGCACGGGGTAGCCAAGGAACCCGAAAGTGGACAGGTCCTTGTCGGCCAGTTCCGTCCTCATTTCCTTGTAGGTGGGGTTGCGCTCGAGCCAGGGCAGCGGGGTGATCATGGAAAGAATAAGAAACAGCTCGGCGTGCTCCTTGATCGCCGATTGCACGAAGAGCGTGCTCTTTTTCGGATCATGGCCCACGCTCAGCCAGTCAATGACCATGTCAAAGCTTTTGGCCCTAATGGCGCCCGTGTCGGCATAATCGCTGGTAAGGGCATGCCAGTCGGCGATGAAATAAAAACAGTCGTAGCCCTTGTTCTGGAGTTCGACCCAATTTGCCAGGGCCCCATGCAGGTTGCCCAGGTGCAGCTTTCCTGTGGGCCTTATTCCGCTCAGTATTCTCTTCTTTTCCATTTGCCTCTGATTTTAAAAGATGTGCTGAAATTCCGCAGTCATATAACAGAAAATCCGCCGGGCTGTCAATCAAGCCGGCATACAACAAATTCTTTCCGAAATCTCCCTCTCCCCTCCGTGGGAAGGGCCGGGGTGAGGGGGAATATAAATAAAAAAAGCCCCCGGAAATCCGGGGGCCGGTTTCAAGAAAAAGCTATGAAGACTATTTCACCTTTTCTGCCAAAGCCTTGCCGGCCTTGAACTTGATGACTTTCTTTCCGGCTATCTTGATTTTGTCGCCGGTCTGGGGATTCCTGCCGGTCCTGGCTTTTCTCTTCACTACCGAGAAAGTGCCGAAGCCGACCAGTCCGAGTTTGCCCGATTTTTTGAGTTCCTTGCCGACGCTGAGCACGTAAGAATCCAACGCTTTCGCCGCCGCCACTTTCGTGATACCTGCATCCTCTGCCATAATCGCGATCAATTCTGCCTTCGTCATTCTTTTTTCTCCCCTTTCTTAAATTATTATTTCCACCAAAGGTGGGACCCCCCTATTATCAGCACAGAAGTAAATTGAAAATTAGATCTCCTGATCCGTTTTAAAAAGCGTGTGAAGGACCCTAATGGCAAAAACCATAATATGAGAAAACTCAATAATACTTCGGGATTCACGGGTTCGGCCCTACCTACCACAAAGAAAATCAACAATCAAGACAAAAAAGAATCAATTTATGCCTGTATTTGCTGGGTTTCAGAAGATCAGTGACCCGCGTCTCTCATTCTCATTGAATTCCAGAAATCGCCGGAGCGGATTTCTTTTTCACCAGGAAATAGAGATCGCCTTCCTCTTTCATGCAGCCGGCTTCCAGTTCGGCCTGGGCGCCCGTGCCGAAGAAGATGTCAACCCGGCCCGGCCCCTTTATGGCCCCGCCGGCATCCTGGTTTAAAACGACTCGCGAGAATTCCGTCCACGACTGGAGCATGCCGTCTTTATTAAAGACCGGCCGCCTGGTCTTGATCAGCGCCAATGCCCCCCGCGGGAAAAATGCCGGGTCCGTTGCAATCGACCTGCCCGCAGTCAGCGGGACGGCAATTGCCCCGATCGGCCCCTGGGGCACGGTCCGGAAGAAGACATAACTTTCGTTCCGGCACAGTATGTCCGCCAACTCGTCCGGGTGCTCCCTCAGGTATTTGTTGATGTTTTGATAGGACATCTCCTGCACGTTCACCTTGCCCCGGTCCTGGAGGTACTTGCCGATGCTGCGGTATGAGCGCCCGTTGGCATCGGCGTAGCTTACCTGGATGCATTTCCTGTCGGGGAAGCAGATTATGCCGGAGCCCTGGATGTGCAGGTTGAAAACGTCCACGGGATCGGCGAACCAGGCGATTTCCAGTTTCCTCCCCTCAAGCCGGTTATTGTGGTCGATTTCCCTCCTGTCGTAATATGGGACCAGCTCCCGCTTATCGACGCGTCCCACAATGCGCTCGCCCCGGTACTTGTCCTTGAATTTTCCCAGGTCGATGACGACAAGATCGTCCGGCGTCTTGTAGATGGGCCATTTGAATTTTTCCGTTTTTTGCGCGGAGCCGTTGAGAATGGGTTCGAAGTACCCGGTGAAAAGCACGCTGCCGCTCTGGCGCCCCACCGACTTGTATGCCAGGAAGTTCTCCCTGATGAGCCTGTCCTTTACGGCGGGCGGCTCCGGGCCCTTCAGGATTCTCAGGAATTCCAGGAGCGATTGCTTGAGCTCGTCCGCAGTATAGAGGTCCCCGCCGAAGCGGAATTTCCTCCAGGAGGCTTTTTCGTAATAGCTGATGCTCCTGAGCGCGGCCAGTTCCAGCGCAAGCAGGTCTGTATCGCGGCTGTCGAACAGCGGCGGCAGCGTTTCAGGATCGACGCTGACCAGGGCCCCTTCGGCCTTCACCGGTTTTTTCGCGGGCTCGGCGGGCTTGACAGGCGGCGCCACAGGAGGGGCCGGAGCAGGCGCGGCAGCAGGCGGCACAGGGGACGGCGCCGGCTTTTCCACGGCCTTGAAGCATCCCGCAAACAGCCACGAAATTATGAAGACGAGAAATAATGAATATAAACCCCTGTGTTTCATCTCGAATTAAAGCTCAATTATCATTGCGGTTTCATCGCAGAAGTCGGGATACTTGGGGCACTTGAAGCAATCCGACCAGATCTTCTCCGACAGCGTGATGCGGTCCGTGACTTTGAATCCCATCTTGCCGAAGAAATCCTTTTTGTAAGTGAGGGTGAATATCCGGTAGAGCTGCAAAGTGATTGCCTCGGAAATGCATGCCTCCACCAGTTTCCTGCCGATCCCCTTTTTCCTGCTCGCTTCGTCCACAAAGAGGGAGCGGATCTCGCCGAGGTTCTCCCAGATGATGTTCATGGCGCAGGCGCCGGTGACGAGTCCGGTTTCATCATCTATGTATACGAAGAAATCTCTCAGGCTGTTGTATATGTCCATCAGGGACCGCGGCAGCATCTCGCCTTTCGAAGCGGACACATTTATCATCCGGTGTATGGTCTTCACATCTCCGATCCTGGCTTTCCTGAGCATCTTCGTCGCCTCCCGAATCCCGGCAGTCAAATTTTTTTTGCCGCATCCAGCATCTCGCGGGCGTACTCCCTTGCCCGCTTCGTGATCTCGATCCCCGACATCATCCTCGTTATCTCGTCGAGCCTTTCGGCCTTGGTGAGCATTTTCACCCTGGCCGTCGTTATATCATTCTCATCCGCTTTTGAAACAAGGAAATGGGTCTCGCCGAAACACGCAATCTGGGGAAGGTGCGTGATGCAGATGACCTGGTGCAATTTGGCGAGCCCGGCGAGCTTGGCGCCGACCACTTCCGCGACCGCCCCGCCGATGCCGCTGTCCACCTCGTCAAACACAAGCGTGTCGACCCTCCCGGTCCCGGCCAGTATTTTCTTCAGGGCAAGCATTACGCGGGAGAGTTCCCCTCCGGAAGCTATCCTGTCGAGCGCCTTGGGCTTCTGCCCCTTGTTGGTGCTGATCCGGAATTCGATTTCGTCGATCCCGTCCTGGTCAAGTTCCGGCCCTTTTTCCCCGGGTTCCCTGAAATGGATATCGAAGCGCGCATCCGCCATCCGCAGCTCGCGGACCTCTTTTTCAATGGAGGACTGCAGGGCCGCAGCCGCCTCCTTTCTTTTCCCGGAAAGGATGAGCGCCTTGTCCGTCAGCTCCTTCTTCAGCACGGAGATTTCCTGTTTCACCTTGTCGAGTTCCTCGTCAAGGGAAACGATCCCGGCAAGCTCCCTTTCCAGGCTGCTTTTCCTGTCAAGCACGTTCTCCAGGCTGCCGCCGTATTTGCGCTTGAGTGTCTTGAGCTGCTCGAGCCTGTCTTCGATTTCCTCCAGCCTGCCCGGGTCGAACGAAAGTTTTTTCAGGTAATCCCTCGTCGTAATGGCAAGGTCTTCGAGAGTGACCGTTATCGAGTCGATCTCTTCCGGCGAGACATTGAAGCTGCGGTCAATCCTCTGGATCTCCTTGAGCTTCGCAGATACCTGGGAAAGCCCGGAGAGGACCGATTCCTTTCCCTCATACAGAGACTCATAGGAACTGCCCGCCAGTTCCGTCAGGCGCCGGGCATTGCTTTTGATGCTCTTTTCGTCGAGCAGGGCCGCATCCTCTCCCGGGGCCACGTTGGCCGCCTCTATCTCCCGGAGCTGGAAACGGATGAATTCTTCCTGGCTCGCCTTGTTGCGCTGCAGGTTCTCCAATTCGCAAAGCCTGGAGCGCTTGTCCTGGTAAGTTTCATACAATTGCGAGAAGCTGCCCTGTTCGGGATCAAGCCCCCCGAAACTGTCAAGGTATCTTATATGATTGCGCGGGTCCATGATGAGCTGGTGCTCGTGCTGTCCGCAGACATTCACGAGATAGCCGGCCAGTTCCGAGAGGTACGCTATATTGGAGAGGCTGCCGTTTATATATGTCCGGTTCTTGCCCGATCGCGAATTGACCCTTTTTATTATGATCCCGTCCGAATAGTCGATATCCATTTCGTCGAGCTTTGCCCGTACTTCCGGGTTGCCGCTCACATCGAAGAGCGCCTCGACGACGGCGGATTCCTCCGCGCTCCTGATCTGTTCGGATGAGGTCCTGTCGCCCAGTATCAGGCTCATTGCCCCGATAATAATCGATTTTCCCGCCCCGGTTTCTCCGGTCATGATGTTGAGGCCGGGGGAAAAGCTGATCTGGAGGTCGTCGATTATCGCGAAATTCCTGATCCTGAGTTCCTGCAGCATTTCAGATTTTGCTCATGCCTGTGGGCAATCCCCCCCAGCCGAGCTTGGACCTGAGAATTTCCAGGTAGTCGCGGTGGGGAGATACAATGAGATTAGTCGAATATTTGGATTTGCTGACAATCACAATATCGCCGGGGTTCAGGCTGAAAGATATCTGCCCGTCCATGGTGAGGCTTGCTTCTCCCTCGCCCGACCAGTTCGCGATTTTGAAGACGGCCGTATCCGGCAGGATTATGGGCCTGTTCGTGAGGGTATGGGGGCAGATCGGGTTGACGATGACGCAGTCATGCTGCGCAAAAACGATGGGGCCGCCCGCGGACAGGGAGTATGCCGTGGAGCCGGTGGGTGTGGAGACTATGAGCCCGTCCGCTTTATAGGTGGTGAGGTATTCGTCATTGACAACTGTCTCGAGCTCGAGGAGCCGGAAAACATTGCCCCGGTTTATCACAACATCATTAAGGACCGTGTATTTCCGGACGGCCTCCTTGTTGCGGTAAACAATGATATCCAGCATCATCCGCTGCTCGACGCGGTATTCCCCCTTGAGGATCATCTCCAGGGCGTTGAACATCTCGTTGAGGTTCACGACGGTAAGGAAACCGAACCCCCCGAGGTTGATCCCGAGGATCGGCGTGTTGTGCCTGCACAGCGATCTGGCCGCCATGAGAAGCGTCCCGTCGCCGCCGAAAACTACCGCGAGGTCCGCAATCCTGGCCAGCTCATCGCGGTCGTAGCCGGGCGACTGGCCAATCCTCGCGGCCAGGGCCGATTCTAGGCAGACTTCGAGCCCCATGCTCAGGACCCATTTCTGAAGCCTGACGGTGTATTCCGGCGCATTGGGCTTTTCGAGGTTGGCTATTATTCCGATTTTCTTGATCATGTGCGGCTCCGGGCTAATTTGAGTACCATAAAAAAATTTTGCTGTCCATTTGGAACATAGAAGAGCGCTGATCTAAAAAAAAGGCCCCGGCTGGAAACCCAGGGCCTGGCAAGTCGTCCGTTTAATAAATTTTATCTAATGGTGGGCCTTGTTCAATTCCAGTCTGAGTTTCTTGATTTCGTCATGCAGCTCGCGTTTCGATATTATGCCTTTGCGTTCGAGCAGATTGATCAGTGCTTCGGATTCAATAAGCTCCGAAATCAGCGCTTCCTTTATTTCGACCGAATTCTTGATGTTTTTTACCTCAACCTTTGACATTCCAGACCCTCCTGTTCATATAAGGATTTCTCAATTGCAATACGGGAGATGAGGGCAATTCGAGAAAAGCGGGACGGGGCGGTAACTTCTGTGATATTGCAAAGAAGCGCGCGTACTCTATTGTGGCGGGACCCTTATGTCAAGGTTTTT
>JBDKTK010000254.1:0-2356 GCA_039680225.1 Syntrophaceae bacterium | reverse complement strand
TCCTCCCCGCCGACGGCCACAATGACGTCAATGCCGAGTCTGGTGATATTCTCCAACACTTTTGCCGATTAATCATTTTTCGGATTGAAGGGGTTGGTTCGGGATGTTCCGAGATTCGTGCCGCCATAACGGTCCCAGGTACGCACAATCTCCTCGTCAAGTTTCAAAGTATGGCGGGCGAGACTTGCGGGACTATCCGGATCAACCTCCACCAGTCCCTTCCACCCGTCTTTGATGCCGATAACATCGAACTTGACGGACCGCTTTGCCTCAAGATGAGGATCAAGAGCCGTTTTGGTCACCCATTTGATCGCGCCGTTCAGGCCAGGACAATCACCGCCGCCTGTTAAAACAGCTATTTTCATGACCATATCCCCTTCCCCCAAAAAAAATGACAATTATTATTAATAATATTGCATGTTCCTTAATTTTACTCAACGAAAGAGATTTCCTTGGGCATGTCCGATCACCTTTCGATGAACTTGACCACCTTGTCTTTCGGTGATAATGGATCAGCCAATTTTATTGTGAGGATGATTTTGAAAAATAGCAGGCCCGATTCTTTCTGGGGTGGTGTTGTCCGAGCCATGGGGATTGTGTTCGGCGACATCGGCACAAGCCCCATCTATACTCTGACCGTTGTATTTGCCCTGTCCCCGAGAACCCAGGACAGCGTCCTGGGAATTCTTTCTCTTGTTGTCTGGACATTACTCATCCTGGTTACGGCCGAATACGCCTGGCTGGCTATGAGCCTTTCCTATAAAGGACAGGGCGGAGAAATCATGCTGCGGGAAATTTTGAAGAAGGTGCTCAAGCCGGGCCGCAAGCTGGCTTTCGCCGGATTTCTGGCTTTTATCGGCGTCTCCCTTTTGTTGGGCGACGGCGTCATCACGCCCTCCATTACACTGCTATCCGCCGTGGAAGGGATTCTGCTTGTCCCCGGCCTGGAAAATGTGCGTTTAGAAATTCTGATCCTGATCGCGATCACGATCGCCGTCGTGCTTTTTACCTTTCAATCCCGGGGGGTGGATAAAGTCGCCGGTGTTTTCGGACCGGTGATGCTGATCTGGTTTGTTTGCCTGGCGGCAACGGGGCTGGCCTCCATCGTTACCATGCCGGGAGTCCTGAAAGCCGTCAATCCCTACTATGCCTTCAAATTTCTTTCGGAAAACGGTCTGGCGGGCTTCTTCGTCCTTTCCGAAGTCATTTTGTGCGCCACGGGCGGCGAGGCCCTGTATGCCGATATGGGGCAGTTGGGTAAAAAACCGATTCTGCATGCCTGGTATTTCGTGTTTGCCGCCCTCCTTCTCAATTACATGGGTCAGGGTGTCTTTGCCATGACCCATCCGGAAGTCAAGTACCTGCTCTTCGGCATGGTCCAGCATCAGGCCTCCTGGCTTTACATTCCGTTTCTCGTGCTCACCGTTGTCGCAACGATTATCGCCTCGCAGGCAATCATCAGCGGAACTTTTTCCGTTGTTTACCAGGGAATCACGACAAGGATTATGCCGCTGATGAAGGTCGCCTATACCTCGAGCGAGATAAAATCACAGATCCATATTCCCGTCGTGAACTGGACATTGATGTGCGCGGTCATTTTCATGATCCTCATCTTCCAGAAATCGGAGAATCTTGCCGCGGCATACGGCATGGCGGTAACCGGATCGATGACCATTACCGGCCTGATGATGATTCTGATATTTTCACAGATCAAAAAGATGAAATGGAAACTGCCTGTCGCCGTCATCGTCACCGGCATTGCCTTCACGTATTTTATCTCTACCTTGAGCAAGCTGCCGCACGGGGCCTACTGGTCGCTGATTTTGGCCGCCGTCCCCTTAACCCTGATGCTCATCTGGACCAGAGGCCAGAAGCGCCTGTATAAATCGCTCCGGCCGCTGGATTGGGAAACCTTTGTCATCAGCTATGAACAGATCTACGCCAAGGGGAGAAACATCACGGGCACAGCGCTGTATTTCTGCCGGGGCTATCAGATGATCTCACCCTACATTGTCCACAGCATTTTCCGCAGCAACATTATCTATGAACGGAACATCCTGATTTCCATCAACCGGACCGATGAACCTTTCGGCGTTAAGATTCACATCAAACCGGACCTGGCTTCAGGTCTCGAGGCTCTGGAGGTGGAAGCCGGCTACAGGGAAATTCTCGATCTTGAAGGCCTGATCAAGGAGCAGGGCATTCAGGAAAAGGTTATCTTTTATGGTATGGAGGACATCGTCACGCGGAATCCCGTCTGGCGCATTTTCAGCCTGATCAAAAGAATTACGCCCAATTTCGTTCAGTTCAGCAAGCTGCCGCCCAGCCGCCTGCAGGGGATTGTGACACGGGTGGA
>JBDKTK010000253.1:0-5135 GCA_039680225.1 Syntrophaceae bacterium | reverse complement strand
GCGGCCGGATCGTCATCATGGACCGCTTCGAACCGGCGGAAGCCCTGGACCTGATCGATACCGAAAAAGTTTCCGTATTCTTCAGTTTTTCGCCCATGCTCAAAATGATGACCGGGCAAATCAAAGGACATGGCCTTGCGAGCGTTCGCGTTATAAGCGGGCTTGAGCCCCCCGACCAGATAGATGCCTTTATCAGGCATGCAGTCAATGCCCGGTTCTATTCATTCTACGGACAGACGGAAGCGATGGCCGTCGCCGGAGGCCTCATGTCAGAGAGGCCCGGCAGCATCGGACGGCCCGCCCTGCTTTCACGTGTCGCCCTGTTTGACGATCACGACAACGAGGTCCCGGCCGGCTCGGCCGGCGAAATCTGCGTGCGCTCGCCGGCGGTCTTTCTCGGGTACTGGAACCTCGAGGAAGAATCTTCATATACCTTCAGGAACGGCTGGCATCATACCGGCGATATCGGGCGCTTCGACGGGGACGGGTATCTCTGGTACGTAAAAAGGAAGGCCGAAAAAGAGCTGATCAAGACCGGCGGCGAGAATGTCTATCCCGCGGAGGTGGAAAAGGCCATCCTTGCCAGCGGCCAGGTGCGCGAAGTCAGCGTTTTCGGCGTCGCCGACCGCGACTGGGGCGAGGCGGTGGCCGCAGCAGTTGTCCTGAAAGAAAGGGACGGCCTGCAAAAACACGAACTGCTGGAGTTTCTGTCGGGCCGGCTCCCCGCATATAAGAGGCCGAAACACATCATTTTCCCTGAAAGCCTGCCCAAAACAGCAGAAGGCGAGATAGACCGGGTCAAAGTCCGGGAGTTGTACTCCGGTCTCATCAAATAACAGGCTTTCTCTCCCTTTCCGGTTGTTTGTGAAAAACAAACATCATCTTTGTGACCATACTTACCAAAACCCGCATCCCGGATGTTGCCGAACTGACGGGAACATGCTAAAAAAGGGCAAACCTGCGAAAAAGAATCAACCTGGATTTGGAACTGGAAAAGGAGCCTGATATGAAAAAGTTGCTCATCGCCGTTGTTTTTTCCCTCATGCTGTCGGGATGCGCCGGGTACATGGTCGCCGCAGAAAAGCCTTCCGATATATCTGCCAAACCCGATAAAGCCAAGCTCGTAATCGTCAGGGACACTGCTTTTGCTTCTGATTCAGTGTTTCGCATCTATATAGACGGCAAGCTTGTCGGAGACACAACAGGAAAGAGCTGGATCACCGCCGATGTCCCTCCCGGCCCTCATTATGTCGTTGCGGTGGGCGGGATATCCTCTGTCTCCCTGATTAATTTCCTGCCCGGGAAAACCTACTCCCTGCAGCAGAACGTCTCTATGGGCCCCTGGCGGGCCCAGCCCATGCATTTCTGGCCGATGTCGTTTGCGGAAACCAGGGAGTTGGTCAGACACTGCACTTATTATGAATTTACGCCGGGCAAGGGCGCCAGAGACATGGACCCTGAATCCTATAAGAGCGCTGTCGATCAATATCATTCCGAAATCATTAATAATCCCGACAGCTATCATGCCCTGCAGGAATACCACGGCTTTTGATAACCCGCAATCGGCCCGTCCTGAACGGTTTTTATGCCGGAACTTGACAAGGAAGTGAACTCGAACAAGTCATCCGTCGAGCATGAGCCCTCGCGGACGGCCATGGCCACAGCAAAATTGCGGGCCCTGGCGGCGGCCGACCCGGCGGTCAGGGGCCCCGACACCCTCGCCGAAATATTCCTGACCGAAGACCGAAGGAGGGCCCTGAAAGACCCGGCCGCACGGAAACGGGCGCTTTCCGGTTCGACCATCCCCGGCATGTACGAGTTCATGATTGCGCGTACGGCCTTCTTTGATGCGCTTGTCGAGAGGGCTTTCCGGGAAGGCACGCCCCAGGTCGTTTTCCTGGGCGCGGGCTACGACACCCGGCCCTATCGCTTTCGCGGCCTTATCAGCGGCACCCGTATTTTTGAGCTCGACGCCGGACCCACCCAGCAGCGCAAAATTGAGATCCTCCGGAGTTCCGGCATACCTGTCCCCCCCGGGCTGTCCTTCGTGCCCGTGAATTTCAATACCGATATATTCACGGACAACCTCGCCCGCAGCGGATTTGACCGGGAGCGGGAGACGCTCTTCATCTGGGAGGGAGTCACATACTACCTGCCGGCAGCGGCTGTCGACCTTACCCTGAAGCTCATCAGGTCATGCTCGCCCGCGGGAAGTTCCGTCTGCTTTGATTACTCCTGTTATTCTCCGGAAGAGCTGGAGCACGAAAATGTCAAAAAATTGAGGGCGGCAATGAGGTCCAGGTATTCGGGAGAGCCCGTCACTTTCTGGATAAAGGCCGGCGGGACGGAAGAGTTCCTTGCAGCAAGGGGATACGATTTGCGCGAGCACCTCACCGCCGAAGACATGAAAATGCGATACCTGGATTTCCCGGGCGCCCCTTCGGGGAAAATACCCGGCCTGTTCCGTCTGGCCTGTGCTGCGGTTTGTGCATCCTGAACTTTTGACGGGCGCATTCACCCCTGCTATCTTATAGATTGCAGGCATAAAGGAAAAAACTGGTTGAGAAACACAATTGATCAAATTCAAAAGGAGATGGTCCACCTCTCGAATCCCGACGATGCCGCTTTCCTCCAGGGATATTTCAAGACCGGGCCCGGCCAGTACGGCGAAGGCGACATCTTCCGGGGCATCCGCGTCCCCGCCGTCCGCAAGCTCGCCGGGAAGCACCGGCACATTTCCCTGGAAGACGCGGATGCGCTCCTGCACAGCCCGTACCACGAGGACAGGCTGCTTGCCCTGCTTATCCTGATGCGCAAGTACGGCGCGGCAGACGAAGCCGGCAGGGCCGCCATATACAAGCTGTACCTTGGCCGCACCAATTACATCAACAACTGGGACCTCGTCGATTTATCCGCACTCCACATTGTCGGCGCTCACCTGGAAGGCAGGAGCAGGAAGCCCCTTTACATACTTGCCCGATCAAAAATAATCTGGGAGAGGAGGATCGCCGTCCTCGCCACATTTCATTTCATCAGGAACGGGGATTTCTCGGATTCGCTGAAGATAGCGGCCCTGCTGCTCACCGATAAAGAGGACCTGATCCATAAAGCGGCCGGCTGGATGCTGCGCGAGGTTGGCAAGCGCGATCAAAAAAAAGAGGAATTGTTTCTGCTCAACCATTACCGGCAAATGCCGCGGACGATGCTCCGCTACGCGATCGAGAGGTTCCCCGCGGACGCCAGGCGCAAGTACCTGAAGGGAGAGATTTGATTCCCGGACAGGTTATCTTTCCTTTCGCGATTTCTTCAAGTCATCCCTGAGCAGGCGGAGGAAGGTCTCCAGCACCGCAGATTTGTTGTCCTTGCGCCAGGCAATGGACCAGTCAAGCTCTATCCTGTTCTTCAAAGGCCGGAAAACAACATCCGGCATTGCATAGCATGCCAAACAATCAGGCACCAGGGATATGCCCGCTCCGGCGGCAACGAGCCTGAACAAATTGCGCGGCGTGTCCGCCTGCTGGACCACCTTGGGGGTAAATCCGCAGATCTTCGGGATGCCAATGAGCCAGTCATACGCAAACGGGCTGGCCGCCCTCTCCACGAAAATGAAGGGCTCTTCCGAGAGCTCCGCCAGGTCCAGTTTCCGTTTTTTCAGCAAATGATGGCCGGAAGGGAGGATTACAAGGACATCGGATTTGAGGACCGTTTCATAATTCAGGATATTCTGCAGTTCCGCATTCCTGAATCCGACATAGCCGAGATCGATCCGGTTTTCAAGCAATGCCACTACCTGGTCGGGCAGTGACATTTCCCTGATGATCAGCTTCATGGAAGGAAACGATTCCCGGCACTTCCTTAAAACCCTCGTGGGGATCATGCCTTCAATTGGCACCCTGTAGGCGATTGCAAGCGATCCCGCCTCTCCGCAATTCACGGCTTTTACCATCCGGGCGGCGTTTTGGGATTTGGCAAGGATCTCCTTCGCTTCTTTCAAAAAATATTCACCTGTCGGGGTCAGCCGCAATTTCTTCTTGTCCCGGTCGAAGAGATCAATTCCCAGGTCTTTCTCCAATTCCCTTATCTGCCTGCTCAGCGGCGGCTGGGAAATATGCATCTTCTCCGCCGCCGCACGCATATTGAGTTCCTCAGCCACAGCGACAAAGTACTGCAAATGTCTCAGTTTCATTTCATCGTTACCTTTTAAGTATCAACAGCTGCAAATTATAGTATTGGCGCATTTAACGAGTACTTTATAAATAAACTATCAACTATGATGCAAGAAGAAAAACCTCGAATGGAACATAAATAAAAAGGGATCTGCCCTGGAGATAATACGGATATTCGGCAACGGTGGAAGGGAGGTGAAACGGAAAGAGTAACCGTCGTTATTTTTGTTCATTCATTTCAACTTAAAAAAGGGAGGTTTTTATTATGGCACATGAGCATTCTTTTGCGACTCCGGCCCCGGCCGGATTGGCGGCGTTGGCGGTTGCGTGTTTCGGCTTTGGCGCGGTGTTCCTTGGCAGGGTTACCCCGGAAGGCTTGCCTCTGCTGGCTGCCTGGCTTATCGGCGGCTGCCTGGTGCAATACACGACGGCTGTTATCGAGTTGAAGGATCATAATATCACGGGCGGCAACGTCATGTTATTTTTCTCGGCTTTTTTTATGTTAGCCGCAGCTTTAAGCGTTTTCGGCAAATTCATGATGATCAAGTTCGGGATGAAGCCGGCTGCATATGTTGAGGGCTGGTGCTGGATGGCGGGAGCTGCTTTCCTTACCATCGTGACCCCGGCATATCTAAAGGGCAACAAGATAATTTTCTTCGTGGTCCTTATGGTCGACGTGGTCCTCTGGATGATTGTCACGCTGGATATGGGAATTGCGCCTGATCCCGTTCTGTTTAAATCAATAGTAGCCTGGCTCCTTATCGCCGCGGGCTGGGGAGGCATTTACATTGCCGGAGGCGTTCTTTGCAATACAGTTTACGGGAAGCCTATTATTCCCCTTCCGGCGCCGTTTGTGAAGTAAACTGCACTGTTAATTTGCGGACTGATCCGCTTTAAAAGAAGGATGTCTCTCCGGAATCAAATCCGGAGGCACCCGCATGAGAGAAGCCGGGTTTGCGCCAACCCGGC
>JBDKTK010000252.1:0-2843 GCA_039680225.1 Syntrophaceae bacterium | reverse complement strand
TGGTCGATGACGCCCGGAAGCATCCAGGCAAGATCAAGTACGCCACAACGGGTGTGGGCAGCACGTCACATGCGGCAGTCGAAGAGATTGCAGCCCGCGATAAGGCGCACATGATCCATGTGCCCTTCAAGGGGAGCAATGAAGCAATGACGGCGCTGATGGGCGGACATGTGCAATTCGCCTCCCTCACCTCGGAATTCGTGCCCCTGGTGAAATCCGGCAAGCTGCGGCTCCTGGCCACCATGGGCGAGGAAAGGTCGCCCGCTTTTCCCCAGGTGCCTACGATGAAGGAAGCCGGTTACGATTTTGTCACCGACGCCGTGTACGCGATCGTTGCCCCGGCCCAACTGCCCCCCGACCTGGCAAATAAACTGGAAAAAGCCTTCACCAGGGCGGTGAGGGATAAGCAGTACCTGAAGACCATAAGCAGGATGGACCTGGTACCGGTTTATTACAACAGCGGGAATTTCGAAAAATTCCTGAAGGTCAACTGGGGCGTTATCAACAGGCATCTTGTATCCACCGGCCTCATCAAGCAGGCGGCAACACAACCGGAGTGAGTTCCCCGTGTTTTACGGAATATGGACAAGCAGAATATAATCAGCAGCATCATCTGGCTTTGCGTCTCGACCGCCGTCCTGATTGCCTCCGTGCATCTCGGTATCGGCCCTTTCGAAAACCCCGGCCCCGGGTTCATGGGTTTCTGGGCAGCTGCCCTGCTGTCAGTTTTCAGCGGAGCGCTGCTTCTGGCAAGCCTGCCGGGGAACAAGAAAATTTCCCCGGCTGATTTATGGAATGGCAGGAAGTGGTCCGTACCGCTGCTGGTTACGGCGGCAATAATAATTTACTGCCTTGCCTTGCCGAAACTGGGCTATCTCCCCGCCACCCTGGTTTTAGTGGCCGTGCTGTTCCTCATGGGGGGATTAAAGCTCCGTCTGGCCGTTCCCGGAGCCCTTGTCATAACCCTGCTGACATTCGTCCTTTTTGACCGGCTGTTGAAAATGCCGCTTCCCCGGGGCTTGCTCGGCTTCTGATTCCGCGCAATGGACCTCTTCCTCCAGAACATAAACGGCCTGCTTCATGGCTTTTCCGTAGTTCTCCACCCCCAACAGCTCTTTTTCATTTTCGCCGGCTGTTTCCTGGGCACACTCGTCGGCATCCTTCCGGGGATCGGGCCGGTGGGAGCAATATCAATTCTGCTGCCCATCACCTTCCAGATGCCGCCCTCGGGAGCGATAATCATGCTGGCCGGAGTTTATTACGGGGTGATGTACGGGGGTTCGACCGCTTCCATCCTGGTCAATGTGCCGGGCGAAGCGGCATCGGTCGTTACCTGCCTGGACGGTTACGAAATGGCCCGCCAGGGTCGCGCCGGCCCGGCCTTGAGCATTGCCGCCGTCGGATCGTTCCTTGCCGGTACGATCGGAGTGATCGGCCTGCAGTTCATTGCCGCTCCTCTCGCGAATATCGCGCTGGAATTCGGCCCGCCGGAATATTTTGCCATTATCCTGGTAGGCTTCACGTTCATTATTTACCTTACGCAGGGTTCTGTCCTCAAAGCGGGGATAATGGCGTGCATCGGCATCGTGCTCAGCTCGATCGGCCTGGACCCCATTACCTCCGAGCAGCGGATGACCTTCGGGATCCTTAACCTCTTTGAAGGGATCGGCGTCGCGCCCCTGGCAATGGGCCTGTTCGGGGTTGCCGAGGTCCTCACAAACATGGAAACGCTCCATGCGGGCGAGAGCATCAAAATCAAAATCAGGTCTCTCATCCCCTCGCGCCGGGATTGGCTGAGGGCCCGGTGGGCAATGGTCCGGGGCGCGGCGGTCGGTTTCCTGATGGGAATCCTGCCCGGCGGTGGGCCGGTGCTTTCGACCTTCATCGCCTACGGCCTGGAAAAGCGGATCGCCAAAAACCCTGACCGGTTCGGGAAAGGCGCCATTGAAGGCGTTGCAGCTCCGGAGTCGGCAAATAATGCCGCCGCCTCGACATCCTTCATTCCGCTTTTGACCCTGGGCATTCCGCCCAACGTTGTCCTGGCGGTCCTTTTCGGCGCGTTCCTGATCCATGGCGTCACGCCCGGCCCGCTCATGCTGCAGGAAAGCCCGGACATCTTCTGGGGAATCATCGGCAGCATGTACATCGGCAATGCCATGCTGTTTGTCCTTAACCTGCCCCTGATCCCCCTGTGGGTCCAGGTGCTGAGAATCCCCGGCAGGGTCCTCTACCCCCTGATCCTGCTTTTCTGCATTATCGGGGCTTACGGGATAAACAACAGCATCTTCGATGTGTACGTGATGATCTTTTTCGGCGCGGCCGGATACCTGTTCCGGAAATTCGGGTATGAGGGCGCTCCGCTTATCCTGGCCTTTGTGCTCGGCCCCCTTTTCGAGATCAACCTCCGGCGCTCGCTGCTCATATCGGAGGGCAGTTTCGCGATCTTTTTCACCCGCCCCATCGCCCTGGGGGCAATCCTGCTCGCCGCGGCCCTTGTCCTTTGGTCGCTGTACAAAGCTCTCAAGAAATCCGGAAAATCTGCAAAACTTGCTTGACTTAGAAGGGAACATAGATATGATTGGCATCCTTAAGCATGTTGAGTAAAGGTATGGCAACTGTGCTCGCATGCTTCGAAGACGTTGACGAACCTGGCCGGTATTGAAACCATAATTTCTTTCCCCAGCCTATGCATCGCTCGATGTCATCAGGAAAACCATGATTTTAAGTTTTTTTCTGCATTGATTGTAATAAGCCCAATTCACGAATGTGGAGGAATATTCAGAACGGCGCTTGCTTATTGTTTACTTAACTTTTCTTCATATAAGCCATAAATCGCGTGCGAA
>JBDKTK010000251.1:0-3066 GCA_039680225.1 Syntrophaceae bacterium | reverse complement strand
GCCCGGCCCAAAATAATTCCAACTTCGAAAAAGGGAAAAGATAGGAGATCGTCCAGACTGTCCCGTCCGGCCCCCGCCCGCTCAGGATATCTCCGATTAAATGGATGTGAAAGCCGAGCAGGGCAAGAACAGCGGCGAGCCGTTTCTTCCCGGATACGGCATAAACAATCGCGGCAAACGCCAGGCCGAATAAAATATTGTGCGCAAGCACATGATGATATTCGCCGTAGAGGGCCAGGCGCTGTCCGCCCTCCTGAGACGCAACTGCCGAGAGGATGCCCAGACCGTCAATATCGGGAATAACAGCCGAAAGGGCGACCAGCGCCCGGTCCCTGCGTTCCAGATGGTCAACGTTCGCAATCAGCCATCCCGATAAAAAATGCGTTACGGGATTCATTTGGAAAACTCCAAAGCGAAATGATCCTGTTCATTATTTTTTGATATTTTCAATCCTGTCGTTCCATGCCGGGTGCGTGGAGAAGAAACCGCCTCCGTCGCCCTTGGATTGATCCCTCATGGAGCGCATGATTTCGAGTTGCCTTTCATTGGACATGCCGAAACATTTACTGCAGGATTCGGCTGCAAGCCTGTCGGCGTCATACTCCTGAAGCTTGCTGAAATTGTTGGTGACGGCAGGGTTTACGATGAGGTTCAAATAACCCAGCCCCGGGACAATATATCCGGCAATCGCCATCAATGTTGATGTGGTATAGCTCACTCCCATTTTTTTCGCGACGTGCCCGAGCTTGTCGTGCGCTATCTCGTGGGCCGCGACGAGTGTCAGGGTATCTACATCCCAGGCGTCCAGCGCCTTTTGCGTGAACGTGATGCTTCCGGATATATTCACCCAAGCGTTGATTTGGTCCTTGCTGCTGATGTAAACGGCATAATCCGTATCGGGGTTCAGGCATTGGCCAACTTTCTGCACGGCGGCAAGGAGCCTTGCGTACGGGGGGTTCGTAACCGCAAACTGCTGCGCCTCCATCTCCCTGAGCTCTGTCAAAAGCGCCTTATTCTGCTCGTAAAGCGCCGGGCTGGAACTCTTTTTAGCGGACTTGAGGGCGAATCTCGCGTAATCGGATGCCCTGTAGCCGGACGAATCGAACGCGCAGACATCGGCGTTTTTCCCGATCAGGATTTTTGAAACTTCGATGTGCGCGTTCTCGCATGAAAGCATCAGCGGCGTTTTGCCGTTATTATCGGCGACGTTAACACCGGCCCCTTTTTCGATCAGCGCTTTTGCCAAATCAGTAAACCCGCAATACAGGGACCACAACAAAGGCGTGAAGCCGTAATTATCGCGGCTGTCCGCATCGGCGCCCTTTTCCAGGAGGAAATTCGCAATCTGCCCGTCATTGGACTTGACGGCCAGGATGAGAGGCGTACACCCCTCCTTATCCGCCGCATTGATGTCTGCACCCTTCCCCACCGCTGATTTGACAAGATCGGCTGCCTGGGAGGAAACCGCGTCATGCAGAAGCGTTCGGCCCGAACCGGGATCTTTCTTGTTAATGGCCTCTCCTGAATCGATCCGCGTCCTGATCCTGGCAAGATCGTCGGCGCGATTTGCCGCGGCGGTCCCGCATGCAGCGATCGAGGCTGAAATACAGAGCAAACAAATGATTATCAGAAATTTCCCGGCCGCGCTCATATCTCAATTCACAGTTGAGGGTCATCATTTAACATGTTGTTGAAGGGATTTGTATAATCAACAAAGCTGCACTGTCAAGAATGAATGGGGTTTTCCCGGGATACGGCGGGGCGCGCAGCCTCGTCATATTTTGGACAGAATAAAACAAAAATTGAATCGGGGAAAAAAAGGGCAGGACCAAACTGACCCTGCCCTTTGCCTGATTCGGTTTGTATTACCTTGTATATCTCCTCACCCCAGCCAGGCCGAAAAGTCCGAAGCCCAGGAGCAGCATGGACATCGGCTCGGGGACCCGCGCCTGGAGGCTCGTCTCGAGGACCTCGGGGAATCCATTGGAAGCGCCGTACTGCAGGATGACCTGATAATACCCGGCCTCGGCTGCAGTGACTGAGAAATTTGAAGTGACTTCACTCGTCGGATACCTGTGAGAAATGTCCGTATAACTAAGTTCAGGGACCCAGACAGAAACACCGTCGTCATGAGTTATGCTGAAATTATTTACTCCTCCTGCAAAATAAACATATCCCGTGAACCTGAAGAAGGTCCCCTGGTAGCCGCTGCCCGTATCGATGACGGCATTGCCGTCAAACCCGCCCTGGCTGTACAAATAAGAGGAAATCCCCAGCCATTGATTATAAGTTTGGGCAGTCGAACTGTTGAAATCAAGCTGGGATACCAGGAATGTGGCATATGAGCCGGTATAGCCTACAGGGGGCTGGAGAGAAGTATCATATGCATGGCCGTCCAATCCCGGCCATACTTCTCCGTACCAATCTGCCTGGCTGATACCGGCCATACATACAACGCAGACAACAACCAGCAAAGCGCTAAATAAATTTTTTCTCATAAGTCTCCTTTCCATGCTGTAGCAATATTATTATGCAATCCTTCTCCTGAGGCCCACAACGCCCGCGAGGCCAAGGCCGAGCAGCAGCATCGTGGCAGGTTCAGGGACATTCGCCACCGTCATTTTTATGATCATGTCATTGTAGTCGGCATCGCCGAGGCTCAAGTCTTCGAGGCCCAGCCAGTAAGTACTCGCGTCCTGCATGAACAACGCGAAATGGTTGCCGTCTCCCATGGAGTAATATGTGGTGCCGTTTACGGTTTCCAGGTAGAACCCGTACGCCTGGGCCGAAATGGAGACATCCACTGAAGCGCCGCCGCTCGCCGGTCCGTCAAAAATCAAGTGTTTGGTCCTGGCTGAATCGTTCCAGTCAAACCATCCGAATTTATTGACACCCGAGTTCCCGGCCCATTCAAATTTGAGATTTGCCGTTACCGGGCCGGTTGAACTCATTACGAGGTTGGCCATGGCTGATCCATTAGCATCGGCCCAAAAAGAAATATTCCCCGGATGCTCGTAATATGCGAAATTCGCATAATCACCGGTTTTAGTCAGGTAATAGCCGATA
>JBDKTK010000250.1:0-2744 GCA_039680225.1 Syntrophaceae bacterium | reverse complement strand
ATTAGGCTTGCAATCGGCAAAAATCCTGCACTAAGCTTATTTAAAGAAATAAATTCAAAAGGAGGTGAAAGAGATGAGGAAGTTCCTGATTATCCTTTTGTCACTGATTCTCCTGGTTTCCTTTTCTTTTGCCGTCGTCGGCTGCAAACCACAGGAAGAGAAAAAGCCCGCCCCGGCACCCGAAAAGGCGCCCGCGGCTGCTCCTGAAAAAGCACCCGGGGCTGTTCCTGAAAAGCCTGCGGAAAAGCCCATGGAAAAGCCCGCGGGAGGCACTCCAGGCAAGTAAATCAATACTCATCCGATCTGTTCCCGGGCAATCAGTGAACTGTTTGCCCGGTTTTTTGTGCATCCACCCCCGTTTTTTTTAATTGACACGCAGATAGTCCCCCTCCTATAAAAGATCAGCAAATTACAGATGTTAAGATGAGCATTCCGGGGAGGCGTTATGGTTATAAATATCAGCAAGTCTGACGGCACAATCGTAATGTTTCTCAAGGGCCGGATGGATGCGGTTTCCTCTCCGGATTTTGACCGTGCTGTCGAAGAATTGATGGCCAAAGGGGAGAGATATTTCCTGATCAATCTCTCCGATCTGGAATATATCAGCAGCGCCGGGCTCCAAAGCCTTCTGGCAACGGCAAAGCGCCTGGAGCAGACTGAAGGAGAAATTTCCCTTTCCCATCTGAAAGGGGCGGTCCGGGAGGTATTTGAAATTTCCGGGTTCGACACCCTTTTCCCCATCCTTGATTCGTAGGCACATTGGCAGAGACCCAAACGCCTGAGCTATTTTATGCCGCAGATAAGACTACCCGCAGTCCTGGACAACCTTGAAAAGCTCATCCGCTTTGTAACGGAGTGCGCCGGCAAACAGGTATATTCTGCCGCCGAGTTGCACCGGATCGAGCTTGCGGCTGAGGAGGCCCTCGTAAACATATGCAGGTACGCCTACCCCGGAAAACGCGGCGATATTGAAATCAGGTGCAACGTGGGCAAGGACGCATCCGTCATAGAAATAATCGATACGGGAATCCCCTTTGACTGTAGCAATGAAACCTGCCCGGACCTGGACGCGAAACTCTGCGACAGGAAGCTGGGGGGTCTGGGCATTTTCCTGATGCACAAGATGGTCGACGAGGTCACATACCGCCGCGACGGGGAAAGGAACATCCTCACCATGGTTTACCGTCCCGGCCGCAAATCGGAACATAAGACCGGAAGGAAGGCCTGAATGGGAAACGTCAGGGTTGAACGGTATTTGCGCGAATCGGTGCTGAATTACGTTGTCGAGCTGGAGAAAAGGGTCTGGGACCGGCAGGGTTACCGCGAAGTCAACGCCCCGATGCTTTACTTTGAACTTGCGTATATAACCAACGGGCTCGTGCTCACCGCCTTCGACGAGGGGCTGTTTTCGCCCGAAGAGAGAGCGAAGATGGCCGCGGAAGACCCCTGGTACGAAGGCGACAAGCCGATCGGTTTCCTGTGCTGCTTTGCGGATTTCGACGAGAAGGGGCCTTTCTGGTACGGGGCCAGGATGGGGGTCGACCACCGCTACCAGGACAAGGACATCGGCGCCGATATCGTGCAGAACCTTTATGAATGCGCCGTCGAGAGGCGGATCGCCCGGATCCGCTGGACCTACGACCCCCTGCAGTCCCGCAACGGCTACATGTACATCCACAAGATGGGGGGGATCGTGAAGGAGATCGGCTTCAATTATTACAGCGCCGTGTTCACCAACGACCAGTTCAACCGCGGCATTTCGACGGACCGTTTTGTCGTGGAATGGGAGATCCAGTCGGACCGCGTCCACGCGAGGATGGCCGAGGGTAAAATCCCCTCCTTTGAGGAAGTCGCAATCACCCCGGAGAACGCCGTCAACGAAATCGAATTGGACGACCAGGACCTGGAAAAGCACGGGGCCAAATTCCTGACCGGGATCAGGACCTCCCCGGTTTTCATTGAGATACCCTATGCCCAGGACAAGCTGCTCAAGGCCGACCGCGCCAAGGCGCAGTTGCTGAGTGACAAGTGCCGGGCCCTTTTCATGCATTACCTTGCCCGGGGATACGTTGTAACGGATTTGGTGCTGAAAAAAGATTCCGACGGGCGCAGGCGGGCTTATTACCGGCTGGACCAGGAGGCCGAGTGGCGGCGCCTGAAGCTGTAGATTCAAGGGACCATGTAGTTAATGAACAGATTTGAAGACCAGTTCACGGAACCGCAATTCCGCATCCGCTCCAAGATCCTCCTGGCGTTCCTGGGACTGTCGATAACGTCCATCGTTATCTTCGGCTACATCTCTATTGGAGACATAAGGAACCTCGGCAACTACGCCCTGGAAAACAGCTCGGCCCTGAGCGAGAGGGCCATCAGCGACAGTTCCAAGGCCCTGGAAAACATGGGCGAACTGATAATCCGGCAGAAAGCGGAGGACTTCGCCGTCCAGTGTGAAATCTATATCCGCGCCCATCCGGAGATGAGCATTAAGGACCTTCAGGCCAGTTCCGAATTTCAAAAAATAGCCGTGCAGTCCGTGGGATCTACCGGTTACACGCTCATATACGACCGCACCGGGAAAATGCGGTTCCACCCGAACCGTGAGCTTCTCGAGTTTGATTTGCGCAAGTGGAAAAAGAACCTTCCGGAGTTCTGGCAGCTTTTCGCGTCCACATTCACCGGGACAGAGGGCTCGGGTTTCTATGACTGGCAGGATTCCGACGGGCGCAGGCGGGCTTATTACCGGC
>JBDKTK010000249.1:0-4199 GCA_039680225.1 Syntrophaceae bacterium | reverse complement strand
CTTCCTTAATCGCCCTCTTCCCTTGCAGGTGAGGGCCGGGTGAGGGGGGGAATAAAAAAAAGGGCCGTTCAGCCGACCCCTTTTCAGTCCTGAGTCTTTAAAATCAGCTGTCGAACTTCGGTACGGGCACTTTGATAAACTGGATGCCCTTTTCTTTTAAGATTTCGTCCTGCTCCCTGGTTGTGGTCCCTTTTATATTCCGTTTATCCTCTTCGCCGTCATGGATCTTCATGGCGACTTCGGCAAATTTGTCTCCCACGTCTTCGAAATTCTTGTCCAGGAATTGATGCAGCATCTGCAGGGCCTTCAATGGCGAAACTTCTTTTGCCTGTTCCCGGACCGGGTCCCTGTCCTTGCACATAATCGAGATAGATGTCGGCACCATTTCGACATCGGTTTCCCCGCATATCGGACAGCTGAGCAGTTTCCGGCTTTTCTGCTCTTCATATGCCGTGCGGTTGTTGAACCAGCCTTCGAAGCTATGGTTTTTTTTACATCTAAGATCGTAAATAATCACACGATTACTCCCTTTCCCAGCTGCTGCATTCATAGCATCTTTTTTCTTAAAAAACAACAGCTTCGAACATTTCAGCGCTCCGGGAGCCGTCAAAACATCCCTGAATTTTCTAAAAAAAGATGGACATTTCATCTTAAATTTTATATTTTCCAACTTTGTCGGGATGTGGCCCAGTCTGGTAGGGCACTGCGTTCGGGACGCAGGAGTCGCGCGTTCAAATCGCGCCATCCCGACCATTTATTTTCTATCCGATCGTACTGGCCATCTGGAATATCGGCAGGTACATCGCGATAATCATCCCTCCGACGACCGTTCCCAGGAACACCATCATGAAAGGCTCGAGCAGGGCGGTCATACCGTCGACTGCCGCATCCACTTCATCATCATAGAAATCGGCAATTTTGGCGAGCATGGAATCCAATGCCCCGGTGTTCTCGCCGACCGCGATCATCTGGACGACCATGGAAGGGAATATCCCGCTGTCCATCAGGGGTTCGGCAATGGTCTTGCCCTCGCTGATGCTCTTCTTTGTCTCGATAAGGGCATTCTCAATAACTTTGTTACCGGCAGTTTTGCTCACGATATCGAGTCCCTCGATAATGGGGACGCCGCTGCTCATCATGGTCGACAGGGTACGGGAAAATTTTGCCACGGCGACTTTTTTGAGCAGGGGGCCGAAAACTGGGGCCTTAAGGACCAGGGTGTCGATTTTCAGCCTTCCCGCTTCCGTTTTGTAGTATCGCCGGAATAAAAACACGAGGATGACAAGTCCCGCCACCATGAACAGGAAATAGCTTTGCATGAATTTGCTTGCGTCTATCAGGAACTGCGTCGGAGCGGGAAGGGTCCGGCCCATCCCCTCAAACATGGACTGGAATACCGGGATGACTTTCAGAAGCAGCAGGGCAACAACGGCGACGGAGATCCCCAAAACACTTGCAGGATAAGTCATTGCCCCTTTGACCTTGCTTTTGAGCTTCATGGCCTTTTCCAGATAGGCCGAAAGGCGCATCAGGATTTTGTCCAGGATTCCGCCGGCTTCGCCCGCAGCCACAAGGTTGACGAAGAGCTGGTCGAAAATATCGGGATATTTGGCGAGCGCCTCTGAAAGGGTGGCGCCTCCTTCGATATCCTCCTTGATCTTCAATATTATTTCCTTGAAGGTTTTGTTCTGCTCCTGGCTGCCGAGCATCTCCAGGCATTGCACGATGGGAAGTCCGGCATTGATCATCGTGGAAAACTGGCGGGAAAAGATGACGACGTCCTTTCCTTTCACCTTCTGCTTCAGAAACGGGATCGATTCCAGGAGATCTTTCGGTTTTTTCTTGACCTCGATTGATTTCAGGCCCTTCCGGCGGAGTTGCGAGCGAATTGCGGCTTCGTCCGGAGCTTCCAACTCCCCTTTTTTCAATTCGCCCCTGATGGTGCGACCTTCCCACAAGTAGACCGGCATGGCATTCTCCTTCCCAAAACAATCCAGTTTGAAACCAAGTACAATATGTGACGCTGTCAGACGCGTTTGCGCGCAATCTCCTGAAGGATGATTCCGGCGGCAACGGAAACGTTCAGAGAATCAATGTCGCCGACCATCGGTATCGAAACCAGGAAATCACATTTCTTCTCCACCAGGCCCCTCATTCCCTCGCCTTCGCTCCCCAGGACGAGGGCGATGTTGCCGCTGTAATCGAATTCGGCAAAGTCGCGGCCTGCAGCGGCGGCAGCCCCGTAAATCCAGAATCCCTCTTTTTTGAGTTCGTCAATTGTCTGCGCCAGATTCACGACCCGGGACACGGGGATATGGTGGGCCGAGCCCGCAGAAGCTTTTATTGCAACCGGCGTTACCGGGGAGGCGCGGCGCTCGGGTATGACCACCCCATCGGCGCCAAAGACGTATGATGTCCTGATCACAGCCCCCAGGTTCTGGGGGTCCGAGATGGAGTCGAGGAGCACGAGCAATTTATATTTTTTTTGGTAACGGCTCTTCCCGGAAAGGATATCCGCGATATCGGAGTATTTATAAGGTTTACAGAATGCCGCCACACCCTGGGATTTACCGCCCGCGAGCCTGTCCAATTCCGGCCTTTCCCGGAATTCGCAAGGCACCCTCTTTTTCCTGGCGGCATCGAGAATGGATTGGAGATCTTCCCCCGTCCTGCCCCGGGCGACCACGAGCTTCTCTATCGAGGTTCCCTCCCTTAGCTCTTCGAGAACGGGATTCACTCCATAAATCAGGCCCGGAAAGTCGGCCCCTTCATGACTTTTCTGCTTTTTTGCCATCCGTCACAGCCGGAAAGAGAGCTTGAGAGATTTCTTCAACTATGGAATCCGCAGTTTTCCCGGGGTCCCGCGCCGTCCGGATGGGCCTGCCGACAACGAGGTAATCGGCCCCTTTCCTGATCGCCTCCGCGGGGGTAAGCGTCCGTTTCTGGTCATCGGCCGCAATCTGCTTTTCCGCTCCTTCAGCCAGACGGATGCCGGGAGTGACTATCACAAAATCCTTCCCGCATTGCCTGCGTATGGCCGATACCTCCCAGGCGGAAGCTACAACGCCGTCCATACCGGACCTTTTTGCAAGTCCTGCCAGGTTAAGGGCAAGCTCCGCGGTTGAATAGCGGTAGCCGATTTCTTTTAAATCATTATCGTCAAGGCTGGTCAGGACTGTAACAGCCAGCATCAGGGGCTTCTTGGTCCCCGGCAAACCCTTGATCGCATCCGCCGTCCGGCGCATCATCTCAGGGCCGCCTGCGGCATGCACATTGAACATATCGACTCCCAACGACGCCGCAGCCAGGGCTGCAGCGGAAACCGTATTGGGTATATCGTGAAATTTCAAATCCAGGAATATACCGCCGCCCCTCTCTTTGATGCCCTTGAGCAGATCGGGGCCGAATGAGGTAAACGCCTCTTTGCCGACCTTGAACAGCCCGACCCGGCCGCTCAGCATTTCAACCCATTTGAAGGCATCTGCCAAACTGCTGGTATCGAGGGCGAATATCAGCCTCTTCCTGGCTTCCTCATTCAATATCGTCTTCCTCGCCGATAAACTCCGTATAGTCCTCAAGCAGGTGGGCCTTGTCCTCAACAGCCGTCAGGTACTCGGGATGGGCAAACTTGACTTTTCCCGCAGCTATCTCCCGGAGAGCCGCTACTATTTCCCTGTTGCCCCGGGTATCGACAAGGGGCGTTGACCCCTTCAGAAGCTGCCTGGTCCTCTGGGCTGCAAGCAAGACGAGTGCAAACCTGTTTTCCGCCACTTTAAGGCAGTCTTCTACTGTAATTCTTGCCATGTTATTCCTCCAACTCCTTCATTAATTTTTCTAATTTATGCTCCAGCCTCTCCCGCCGGCATTTCTCGGCCAGGTAGACGGATTTGAACTGCTCCACCGCAACGGGGAGCTTCTCGTTGAATATAATGTAATCATACCAGAAAGCCGCTTTCATTTCCTCAAGGGCGTTATCGAGCCTGGTCTTGAGGGTCTTTGCATTTTCGGACCCCCTCTTGCTCAAGCGCTTTTTCAGTTCCTTCAGGGAAGGAGGCGAAATAAAAATGTAAATGCCTTCCGGGAAAATCTTTTTCAGATTCACAGCGCCCTTGGTATCCAGGTCCAGGATTATGTCATTATCCTTCTCCAGCAGTTTCTTTATATCGGACCCGGAAGTCCCATATAAGTAACCGTATACC
>JBDKTK010000248.1:0-2789 GCA_039680225.1 Syntrophaceae bacterium | reverse complement strand
GCCCCACACCGGATTTGAAGTCCGGGAGGCCCACCAGTGACCTGCGCACTTCCATCGTACATACTATCTAAGCGGGTGAAATCTGTCAATTCTTATTGAGGTTTATGGGGTGTGGTAAAATACCCCGTGACCCCTTTAGTAAGGCTGCCTTGATGGATAGGTCACTTCGACAGGCTCAGTGACCGGTTGTTTTGAGGGTCGGTCACTTCGACGGGCTCAGCGACCTGTTGTTTTGAGGATTCGGTCGCTTCGATAGACTCAGCGATTTGTAATGACCACCCCCTGCCCCCGCCGGCGGGGGACATTACTGGATTTCCGCGTGCGCCTGTCTTCGAAGTTTTTTAATTGAGGGCGGGAATGGTTTGTACTGGTCACTTCGACGGGCTCAGTGACCGGTCGCCTTTTTAAGATCAGGAGAGGGATTAAAACCCTGGATCGGCTGACATGCCGAAACTGTTGTCCAGGATCTGGACGATCACCTCTTCGCCCTTTTCGGCTTCGGTCCTGTCTTCGGGGAGGATGATGAGGCAGTTGGCCAGCACCATTGATTTGAGAATGCCGGAACCCTGCTCGCCGGTCGAGCGCACGAGGAATTTGCCGGCCTCCTCGGTGATGGTCCCGCGCAGAAAATACCTGAGCCCGGATTTCTTTTTGATTGTCTCCTGCATTACGGCGCGCACGGTGCGGCGGAATATCCTTTGATGGCCGGACATCTTCAGGATGGCGGGCCTCACGAACTGTTCGAAGGAGATCATTGCCGACACGGGGTTCCCGGGAAGGCCGAACAGCAATTTCTCCCCGAGCTTCCCGAAGGCGAGGGGCCGTCCGGGACGCATTGCGACTTTCCAGAAATCGATTGCCCCCAGCGAGCTGATTACGTCTTTGACAAAGTCGTAATCGCCGACGGAGACGCCGCCCGAAGAGATGATGATGTCGGCGCGCAGGCAGGCCCGGAATTTTTCGCTGAGGTCTTCGCGCGTGTCTTTGGCAATCCCCATCTGCAGCAGGGTTGCGCCGCATTCCTTCACCTGCGCGGCCAGCGAGTAGCTGTTACTGCTTACGATGCGCCCCTGCGTGACGTCGCCGTCGATGTCCGTGAGCTCGTCGCCGGTCGAGAGCACCGCCACAACGGGGGCCTGGCAGACGGATACAAATGAGCGGCCGAGAGCCGCGAGCATGCCGATCTCGGCGGGGCGTATAATGCTGCCGTTCGCGATCACCCTTTCGCCCGCTTTAACGTCTTCGCCGCGGTAACGGATGTCCTGGCCTTTTCCGATCGGGACGAGAATTTTTACCTTGTCGCCGGCCGCTTCCGTGTCTTCCACGCGCAGGACCGCATCGGCGCCCTCGGGGACAAAGGCCCCGGTCATTATGCGGGATGCCTGGCCCGGTCCTACTTTCTTTTGCGCAAGATGGCCCGCGGGGATGTCCTCAATGACGGTCAGCTCGACAGGTTTCAAGCCCGATGCGCCGGCCGTGTCCGCCGCTCTCAGGGCGTAGCCGTCCATCCCCGAGTTGTCAAAAGGCGGGATGTTCCGGCCGGAGTAGATGTCCTCCCCGATGATCTTGCCCCGGGCGCTCATGATGTCGAGCCGTTCGAGGCCGATCGGGCTTGCCGATTCCAGGATTCTTGCCAGGGCGTTTTTTACCGTTATCATAGATGTCGAAGGTAACCTGAAAAGGCCGTCCGTGTCAATATGGAAGCCCTCATTTTGCTTGAATATTTTGCCCGGATCATGTACTCTAACCCTTTAATTCGGCTGGCAAAACAGCTTTATCTCAGACAAAATTGCGGCGGGGCGGAATGGAAAAAGGCACACTACAGAAACGGATCAGGGGACTTCTCAAGGAGAAAAACGCAATCCTGCTAGTCCATTATTACCAAAGAGGCGAGGTCCAGGAGATAGCGGACCTGCTGGGCGATTCCTTTGCCCTGAGCGTTGAGGCGGCAAAGACGGGCGCCGATATTATTGTATTTGCGGGCGTGCACTTCATGGCGGAAAGCGCCTGTATCCTGAGCCCGCAAAAAACGGTGCTCCTGCCCAGGCCCGAAGCGGGCTGCCCCCTGGCCGATATGATCACGCCGGGCGAGCTTGCCGCGTTCAAAAAGGAAAATCCGGGAGTACAGGTGGTCAGTTACGTTAATTCCTCCGCGGCTGTAAAGGCCCAGAGCGACATTTGCTGCACCTCATCCAATGTTGTGAAGGTGATCAACTCGCTTGAGGGCGACAGGGTGCTCATGGTTCCGGACGGCAACCTGGCGCGTTATGCGGCCGGGTTCACCAGGAAAGAAGTTATCCCCTGGAAAGGCTACTGCCCGGTGCATCACCTTGTCACTGCTGTGGAAGTCCGGGCCGTGAAGGCAAAGCACCCGCAGGCCGTGTTTGCCTGCCACCCCGAGTGCAACCAGGAAGTGACGGCGCTCGCCGACTATGTAGGGAGCACGGCGGGAATAATCCAGTTCGCGAAAGAAACGAAAGCCTCCGAGATCATTGTAGGCTCTGAGCAGGGGATCTTCTTTCCCCTGAAGAAAGCGAGCCCGGAGAAGACGTTCATTCCCGCATCCGACAAAATGATCTGCGAGACGATGAAGCTCACGACTCTCGATGACATTTACCGCGTCCTGGACCGGATGGAAAACGTGGTGACCGTCCCGGAGGACGTCAGGGTCCCGGCCTCGCTGGCATTGAGAAGGATGCTGGAGGCCTCTGAATAAAATCGCTCGTTGAGCCTGACGAAACGAGCCTGAAGGACAAGTACAAGATAAGTACAAATGGAAGGGTCGCTTC
>JBDKTK010000247.1:0-1912 GCA_039680225.1 Syntrophaceae bacterium | reverse complement strand
TCAGGGACGGATGAATACCGTTTTCAAAATAGCTTGCGCCGTATTCTTCAAGGGTTTTTCCGAGGCCCATTGCTTCCCGCGCTGCCGCAATCGGGGAATATCCGATAAGGCCGTTGAAACTCAGGCCGGGAGTGTGAAGAGTGTTTTCTTTTGGAAGGGTCACATCCGGCAAGCCCGATCCGGCCATACTGACCTGATATACAATTTTACGATTACTATCCCGCTTGACCTTGACGCGGTTTGGCGTGATAGGCCAGATAGCAACAGGCTTTTTTATCCTCCCGCCGGTCCTCTCGATCTCAGCGTAAGCATTGCCCCAGGCCAGAAGGTGCGCGGCAAATGCCTCTCGGAATGACATGGCCGTCATTTCCGGGTTCGGCCGGTCATGGAGCAGGGAATATCGATCATCAGACCAGGCCTTGTCTTTCCCTCCGCCCTTTCGCCGCCGGTAGAGGTGAAGGGGCAGGCTTGCGGAGTCTTCGGCAAGGACCTTGATGCAGCACCAGACGACGGAAAGCTGCATGGCGTTCATTTCCGATATAGAGGCCCCGGATTTGGTTTTTATTCCGGTGCCGCCATAGAAGAAACCGCCGGGCTGATACCAGAAATCGTCTGCCGGACCCTTCGCCGCTCGCTTTTCCATGTTTCCGATAATGCTCATTTGCGCGGAATCCTAAACAACCATCCAAGCCCCAAAGCCATTGAAACAAACCCGAAAACCGTGAATCCAAGCCACGGATAAAGGGACCAGAGCCCGTATCCGATTGAAAACATCCCGCCAAAGATCAATAAATCACGGACATCAACGCGATATTCTCTATTTTCTTTCCTGTTGAGATCCGCAATCCTTGCAAAAACCCTTTTCAGCTTTTCCAGCAATATGAGCGCCCTCTCGGGATTAATTCCTTCGGCGGTCCAGTGGCCCATACTGAACCGCCTCATCAAAAGAAGGAGGGAAATATGTAGGCTTATGTATTTCAGGGATTTAAAAATAATGGTAGGTACAGATTTCACAAGATATGTACAGATTTCACACTTTTTACTCCATATCTTGTGTTTTTTGCCTTAAAATCGATTCTCTTTTTACCCTTAACGATCCCCCGGGGGTCAGTTCGGTATCGAGCTTTTTCTCGGCAATCCAGAGGTAAACGGTGCGCTTAGTAACGGAAAAGTATTCAGCAACTTCTGCAGGCCGGAGTAAATTCTTTTCAGGTAGAGCGGTCATATTACCTCCCTGTCATTCTGGCGATCATTTCTTCTTTGGTCATATTATCGTAAATTGAACCATGTTCCGCCCGAAGCATCGCCCGGCTCATAGCCATGATCAGGCTTACTGCGCCGTCAATCTTAAACTCCGCCTTCTCTTTCGTGGGGTAATAATACTTGACCGGCCCCGAGTTCCTGCCCTGCTTCTTCACCACATTGCCCATCATCCAGGTAAGAACGGGGTCGCCGTTGTGCCAACGCGTGTTCGCGTAAATCTGTGCCTCAACTTCCTTCATAGGCTCAGACATGAGCGCCGGCCCCTGGCTGATCTCAATGCAGACCCGAGGGTTCTGCGGGTCCGGCTCGATCCATTCCATGACGTTATTGATCAGGTACGTCGCCTCGCGTGGATCATAGGCGAGCTCCAGGACCGGAAACTCGTCATTGATCTGCTTCAAATCGTCTTCGATGTATTTGAAATCGGTCCGGGCCCCGGGGGTTTCAATGATGTAGCCCTCCTTGACCCATTTCACGTAATGATCGTTTCCGGCAAGCTGCACGGTTTCTTCCGGGAGATAGTATTTCCCGAAGACAGCAAAGCCTTTCTCGAACTCGAACAGGAGCACAAGGGCGCAGATATCGATTTTACTGGCAAGGTCCAGAGCAGCGTAACAGTTTGACCCCTTGAAGTCCTCCAGCTACAGGC
>JBDKTK010000246.1:0-5019 GCA_039680225.1 Syntrophaceae bacterium | reverse complement strand
CGCGGCCAGGCGGTCGCAGTCCTCTCCCATGCTCCGCCCGGTCGAGAATTCCGCGATGTTGGGCACTTCCGGCATAGGTCGCTGAACTTGAGGCCCTTGAGCAATTTCAGGTAATCGAATATTCCCCTGGCCCTTCCCGATTGCATAAGCCGGGAGCGGAAGGCCTTTTTGTACAGGATGGGTATGTCGGTGAGGCTCTCGGTCCCCCCGGCCAGGACGAAATCGGCCTGACCCGCCGCGATCGCCTCCGCGCCGCGGGTGATGGCCCGGTTGGCTGAGATGCAGGCTACGCTGACCGTGAAGGCAGTTGCCGCGGAAGGCACTCCCGCGGCAAGGGCGGATTCCCTGGCCACGTTGGAGGTCTCGAGTTTGGCGGCCACCGTCCCCATTATGACGGAATCTATCATCCGGGGGTCGATTTCGGTCTTCCTCAGCAAGGCCTTGAGCGCGAGCCTGCCCAGGTCGTAAGAGGAAAGCGCCCTGTAACCCGTGCCCGACCGCTGGAAAGGGATCCGGCAGCCGTCTATAAGGACGGTTTTTCTTCTATTTTCAAGCATTCCCGATATCCGTTCCCCGCATTACAAGCTGAAGCGCACCATTGCCCGGAAAAATAGAAAAAATATTAACTTGTGCTAAGATGTAAAAAGAAAAAGACTGCCTCGCCGCGCCCCCTGAATTTCCGGAATAATAGGTAAGTTAAGCAGTTGCTGTCAAGAATAAACCACTCGGAAGTACCTGTTCCCGGTTCCGGAAAAGGGGCCGGGAACAGGGCCGAAAGGAGTGTCATGGACATTCATCTGTATTATCAGCCTGTCGTTTCCCTGATTGCCGGAATATTGATCCTGATAATACCCAGGCTCCTGAATTATATTGTGGCCGTTTACCTGATCATAATCGGGATAATGGGCCTTATACGTTGAAAAATGGAGCCTTGGTATTGACAGGAACGGCCTTAAATAGTATTAACTACGCGATTTGCTTGAACTCTCGCTTTTCGTGCTCGCCTCTATATCCCCTCTGATCACTGTCCCTGTTTTTCCAAATAAATTACCGTACGGGTTATAAAATGCCTGACAGCGAGATGGTGGCAATTGAAGGCAGAAATTGCTGGAAGAGGGTCCGCGCCGAAAGGGCTTCGTTTGTGGTTGATGCCGCCGCTTATTTCCCGGCCTTCAGGGAGGCGGCCAAACAGGCCCGGCATTCAATCCTGATAGTCGGCTGGGACCTCGACAGCAGGCTGCAACTGCTTAGCGGAGATGGAGAGCATCCCGATGACGGATACCCTGTCCAGTTGGGAGAATTCCTCAATAAGCTGGCGACCGAGAAAAAGATCGATATCTACATACTGAGCTGGGACTTTGCGATGATCTATGTTTTTGAGCGGGAGCTCCTGCCCCTTTTCAGGCTGGACTGGCGCACCAGCGACAGGTTGCATTTCCGGCTGGACGGCAATCACCCGGTGGGGGCGTCCCACCATCAGAAAATAGTCGTCATCGACGACGCGATTGCCTTTTCGGGCGGCCTGGACCTTACGGCCCGGCGCTGGGACACAAGCGATCACCTCCCGGACGACCCGCGCCGCAAGGACCCCTGGGGGCAACTTTACCACCCGTTCCATGACGTGCAGATGGCCGTCACCGGGGAGGCGGCGCAGTCTCTCGGCGAACTCGTCAGGGACAGGTGGCTGCAATCGACCGGGGAGAGGATCCCCGATCTGCCGCGCGGCGGCCCGATATGGCCCCGGAGCATGAAGCCGGACCTGACCGATGTGAATATCGCGATTTCCCGGACGCTGCCTGAATGGAAAGGCCGCAAGGAAACACGCGAGGTGGAAAACCTGTTCCTCGATATGATCTATGACGCGCAGTGTTACATATACATAGAAAACCAGTACATGACCTCATCCCGGATAGCATCCGCTCTGGCCTCCAGGCTGAAGGAGAAGAACGGTCCCGAAGTAATTATTGTCATACCGCGCCGCTGCTCGGGCTGGCTGGAGGAAACGACGATGGGGCTGTACAGGACGCGGCTCTTGAAGACGCTGCATGAGGCCGACCAATATAACAGGCTGAGGGTCTATTTTCCGACGACGCCCGGCCTGGAGATACATTCAAAAGTAATGATTATTGACAATCGCATGGCCCGGGTCGGGTCGGCCAATCTCAGCAACAGGTCGATGGGGTTTGACACGGAATGCGACCTCCTGGTCGAGTCCGACGGGAACAAGCGCGTAGAGGAGGCTATTATCAAGTTCAGGAATAATTTACTGGCAGAGCACCTCGGGACAAGACCGGAAGAGGTGCAGGAAAACTGCAAGAGAACCGGCTCCCTGGGCGGGGCCGTCGAAAATATTCAAAGGAAAACGGACAAGCTCGAAAGACTGGATTACGAACGCGACCTCACCGAGGACGGGGTCATATACTGCGACACGTCGGTTTGCGACCCGGAGCGCCCGATCAGCGCCGACCGGCTCGTGGCCCACATGCTGCCGGACATCGAGGACCCGCCGGGCAGGGGGCTGCTGAGCCTCGTGGCCCTGCTCGCGTCCCTTGGCGCCCTGGCTGCGGCCTGGCACTGGACCCCCCTGGGCCAGTGGATCAGGATAGACACGATATCCGTTCTCCTGGAGAATTTCAGCAGCAGCTATTTTTCGCCCCTGCTGGTCCTCGGCCTGTTTGCCGCCGGGGGGTTCCTGATTCCGATAACTTTGCTGATTATCGCGACGGCCCTCGTGTTTGACCCTGTGCCGGGTTTTCTCTTTTCCCTGACCGGGTCTTTATTGAGCGCGGCCGTGACGTTCAAGGTCGGCAATTTCCTCGGCAGGGACGCCATCCGGAAGTTGGCGGGCAAGCGCGCAAACAGGGTCAGCAGGAAGATAGTCCGGCACGGCTTCCTCGCTGTCGTTTTTCTGCGGCTCGCATCCATCGCGCCGTTTACGGTGATAAACCTGATCGCGGGCGCTTCCAATGTAAGGTTCAGGGATTTCATCTTCGGGACTGTCCTCGGCATGTCGCCCGGCATTCTCGCCCTGACCATTTTCGGGAAAGGGCTGATCGCCGCGATCCGCCATCCGAGCCCGCTGAGCCTCATCATGCTGATAGCCATTGTCACGGGATTCTTTTCCGCCAGCGTGTGGCTGGGCAGGAAACTGGAGCCGGCGCCCCAGATCAGAAGCGAAGCCAGGAGGGCCAAATGAGGGCCTTCCCGATCGCGGCCGTTGAGGAGGCCCCGCGGCTCTTCACGGCTGCCACTTACAATATCCACCGCTGCTACGGTGCGGACGGCAAATACGAACCCGACAGGATAGTCCAGGTCATCAGGTCCCTCAAATCCGACATCATAGGCCTGCAGGAAGTTGACTCGCGCATCCCGGCGGGATTCGGCCTGACCCAGCTGGAATACATAACCATGTTCACGAAATACAGGTCGCTGGTCGGGCCGTGCATAAGGGATTTATATGGCTGCTACGGCAATGCCCTGCTTACGAGGCTTCCCATAACCGATTACCGCCTGATCGATCTGAGCGTCAAGGGGCGGGAACCCCGCGGAGCCATTGATGTGGACCTCGACGCCCACGGGGCGCCCCTGAGAGTCATAGTCACTCACCTGGGCCGGAGTTATTCCGAGCGGGGCATCCAGGCCAAAAAACTGGTCGAGCATATCGGGAAGCCGGGCGACGTCCCGGTCGTGGTAATGGGCGATTTCAACGAGTGGTTCCCCCTGAGCGGCAACCTGAGATTCCTCTATGACAAGATGGGAAAGGCGGCTGTCAGGGCAACATTCCCATCCCGCCTGCCGATTTTTCCACTGGACAGGATCTGGCTGCTGCACGGCGGAAAGAACCGCGACCAGCAGGTCCTCTCCACTGAGGTTTCCAAAGTAGCCTCGGACCACCTGCCGGTGGTGATGAATTTTCAGATTTAGATTTCTGTTTTGTTTCGAGCTTTTCTGTTGTTTTTTCATGTCGGGAAATTATATAAGGTATCCCGTCTCCAATTCATTTGATCTTCATTTATTGAACTGAACGCGGGATTTCCTCATGTCCAACCACAATGACCACGCGAACCTCATTTGGCAAATAGCCGACCTGCTCCGGGGACCTTACAGACCACCCCAGTACGAACGCGTCATGCTTCCCATGACCGTCTTGCGGCGCTTTGATTGCGTCCTTAAACCGACCAAAGACAAAGTTCTGAAAAAATACGAGCAGATAAAAGACTCTCATAAGGATAAGGCGCTTGATACCATCCTCAATAAAACAGCCGGGCAGCGCTTTCATAATCATTCGCCCTTCACCTTCGAGAAGCTTAAAGGCGACCCCGACCAGATTGCCCAACATTTAATGCTGTATATCGATACCTTTTCCGCCGATGTCCGCCGCATATTCGAATACTTCGAATTTACGACGGAAATAGAAAAGATGCGGGAAGCCGATATCCTCTACCTAGTTGTCTCCAAATTCTGCGACATCGACCTGCACCCCGATAAAGTCCCTAATTCCGAAATGGGGCTGATCTTCGAAAACCTGATCCGCCGGTTCAATGAGGCGGCCAACGAGACCGCGGGCGATCACTTCACGCCCCGCGATGTCATCCGGCTCATGGTCAACATCCTGTTCATCAACGATGATAAACTCCTTGCCACGCCGGGCACCGTCCGTAAACTGCTGGACCCAGCATGCGGCACCGGGGGGATGCTGGCCGAGGCCCAGAACTACCTGCGCGAGCATCATCCTGAGGCGCGGCTCTACGTCTACGGACAGGACTACAACAAACGCGCCTTTGCGACGGCTGCCTCCGACATGCTGATCAAGCAGGTTGACCACAACGGCGGCGGAGACAATATCCGGTTCGGGGATTCGTTCACGGATGACCAGTTCGAAGAGGAAAAATTCGATTATTTCCTGACAAATCCGCCCTTCGGCGTGGACTGGAAAAAGCAGGCGACGGAAATCCAGCGAGAGCATGAAAAGCGCGGCTTCGACGGGCGCTTCGGGGCGGGTCTGCCGCGCATCAATGA
>JBDKTK010000245.1:0-29915 GCA_039680225.1 Syntrophaceae bacterium | reverse complement strand
GTCCAGGTAAGGTTCTTCGCGTTGCATCGAATTAAACCACATGCTCCACCGCTTGTGCGGGCCCCCGTCAATTCCTTTGAGTTTTAGTCTTGCGACCGTACTCCCCAGGCGGTTCACTTAATGCGTTTGCTTCGGCACTGAGAGGGTCAATACTCCCAACACCTAGTGAACATCGTTTACGGCGTGGACTACCAGGGTATCTAATCCTGTTTGCTACCCACGCTCTCGCGTCTCAGCGTCAGTATAGGGCCAGGAAGTCGCCTTCGCCACCGGTGTTCCTCCTGATATCTACGAATTTCACCTCTACACCAGGAATTCCACCTTCCTCTCCCCTACTCAAGCCTGACAGTTTCAAATGCACTTCCTGGGTTAAGCCCAGGGCTTTCACATCTGACTTACCAAGCCGCCTACACGCCCTTTACGCCCAATGATTCCGAACAACGCTTGCACCCCCCGTATTACCGCGGCTGCTGGCACGGAGTTAGCCGGTGCTTCCTTTGGTGGTACCGTCAAGTATGAAGGGTATTAGCTTCCATACGTTTCTTCCCACCCGACAGAGCTTTACGATCCGAAGACCTTCCTCACTCACGCGGCGTTGCTGCGTCAGGGTTGCCCCCATTGCGCAAGATTCCTCACTGCTGCCTCCCGTAGGAGTCTGGACCGTGTCTCAGTTCCAGTGTGGCTGATCATCCTCTCAGACCAGCTAACCATCGCAGCCTTGGTAGGCCGTTACCCTACCAACTAGCTAATGGTACGCGGACTCATCTTCCAGTGACAGCTTGCAAGCAGAGGCCGTCTTTGACTATCCCACCGGAGTAAGGATAGTGTTATGAGGTATTAGCCCACCTTTCGATGGGTTATTCCCCGCTGGGAGGTAGATTATCCACGCGTTACTCACCCGTGCGCCACTTTACTCGTTGGCCGAAGCCAACTTTCTCGTACGACTTGCATGTGTTAGGCACGCCGCCAGCGTTAGTTCTGAGCCAGGATCAAACTCTCCAGTTTATATGAAAGTTTGATACTAACTACTTTTGTGCTTAAAGAAAAAAATAGGACCCACAAATCAATTTTATCCCACTATTCAATTTTCAAAGAGCTTGTTGGAATGAGCCGCCATACTTATTTTAAAACCCCATGCTTGTCAAGAACTATTTTCGGGATTTCTTAAATACGGCGTTTAAGAGCCCAGATCGCCCTGGAAATCAGAAAATGATTCCCCTTCCACAGTTTAGCTGTGGATCAAAATCAAATGGATTCAATTGGATTTTGAAGTTTCAGAAGCCGGACTAAATAGCCAGGTACTTCGGTTAACTTAGAGGCGATGAGCGCCTAAAAAGATAATTAATAAAGAGCAAAATTCGGTTTTGATTATAATCAAAAATCTAAATAAGTCAAGGCCAAAATCGAATATATTTTTATTCCGGCCGGAAAGCGCGAAGCTGTATTCGCATCAAAACGTAAGCTACTTCAAGTACTTATATCGATTTAATTTCTATGACAGAGTACTTTTTCTTTCCCTTGCGGAGCAGTATCCTTCCATCAGCTCCGAGCTGTTTCAGGCCGATTTTTTCATCGAAGGATTTAATCTGCTCGTTGTTTACATATGCGCCGCCCTGCGCTATCAGCCTCCTGGCCTCGGCTTTTGAAGAACACAGCTGGGCCTCATATAAAAGCTCGAAAGCGGCAATGCCGTTCTCCATCTCCTGCCGGGATTTCACTATCCTGGGCATCGCGGAGTAATCCAGGGCGGCCGAATGCCTCGGGATGGAGCTCGACGGCAGAATGGTGCTGTCGATCTCTTTTGCGCCGAATGCCGCCTGCGATGATTCCCATGCCGCTATTGCCGCCTGCTCGCCGTGAGTAATCTTTGTAGCCTCAAACGCCAGCACTGCCTTTGCCATGTTCAGACGGGCATCCGCAAGTTCTTTAACCCTGCGGATCTCTTCCACCGGCAAATATGTAAAAAGGGCCAGGAATCTCTGAACATCCGCATCATCCACATTAACCCAGTACTGGTAATACTCGTAAGGCGAAGTGAGGTTTGGGTCGAGCCAGACCGTGCCCTTTTCGGTTTTGCCCATCTTGTGGCCGAGTGCGGTCGTAATCAGCGGGAAAGTGATGCCGTACCCCTGCTTGCCGTCAACTCTGCGTATCAGGTCGATACCCGCAACGATATTCCCCCACTGGTCATTGCCGCCCATCTGGAGGACGCAGCCGTGATTATGTTCCAGGTAAAGAAAATCGTATGCCTGGAGGAGCATGTAATTGAATTCGATAAAGTTGAGGCCTGTTTCCAGCCTCATGCGGTAGCTTTCTGCCGCGAGCATCCTGTTGACGCTGAAATAGCGCCCTATGTCCCTGAGGAATTCAATGTAGTTGAGGGCGCAAAGCCAGTCTGCATTATTGAGCACCAGGGCCTTGCCGTCCTCAAAATCAATGTACCTGGACAGCTGTTTTTTTATTTCCCTGCCGTTCTCCTCAACCTGCTCGCGGGTAAGGATCTTGCGCATCTCCGTCTTGCCGCTCGGGTCCCCGATCAGGGCCGTCCCCCCGCCGACAAGGGCAATAGGCCTGTGACCGGCTTTCTGCATATGGGCAAGGGACATAATCGGGACGAGACTGCCGATATGGAGGCTTGCCGCAGTCGGATCGAAGCCGATATAACAGGTCACTCTCTCCTCGTTCAGCAACTTTCGAACCAGATCCTCATCGGTTACCTGCTCGATAAAACCTCTCTCCAAAAATGTATCAAAGATGCTCATTATGAATGGTTCCTGTCCAGTTTCAGATTTATTCTTTCTATTGCGGCGCACAATCCTGTTACCGGGTCAATATTCAACAGGACTCCCTGAAGGAAGACATCCCCCCGGGCCACCTCAAATTTATTCGGGACTCCGGTCAGGAACCTCTCAATGACCCGGCTCTTTTCATTGCCTATTATCGAATCAAAGGGGCCTGTCATCCCTGCATCTGTAATAAACCCGGTGCCCTTGGACAGGACCCTTTCATCGGCTGTCTGAACATGGGTGTGGGTCCCCAGGACGGCGCTGGCCTCCCCGTCCAGGAACCATCCCAATGCCTGCTTTTCGGATGTGGCTTCGGCATGGAAGTCCACAATGACAATTTTCGTCCGTTCTTTCAGCAGGGCAATCTCCCGCTGGGCGGCCCTGAAAGGGCAATCGATATCCCTCATGAAAACGCGGCCCATCAGGTTCAGGACCCCGACCAGGGTGCCGGACTTGCCAACCGTTATTGTGCTTCCGAAGCCCCTGACGCCTTTGGGGTAATTGGCGGGACGGATAAGGTTCCGGTAATCCTCGATAAAGCTCTCGATTTCCTTTTTGTCCCAGATATGGTTCCCGGACGTAAGGACGTCGATATTGTCGCTGAAGAGCTCTTCAACTATGTCGCGCGTGACACCGAACCCGCCCGCCGCATTTTCGCAATTGGCGATCACCAGGTCTATTTCGCGCGATTCCAGCAATCCCGGCAGGAGCTCCCGGACGGCGCGCCTGCCGGGCTTTCCCATAATATCGCCAATAAACAAGATGTTCATGCAAGACCTCTGGACGGCGGATTTATTTGGCGAAATCCGATACCCGAGTCTCGCGGATCACGGTCACCTTTATCTGTCCGGGGTATGTGAGGTCGGATTCGATTTTTTTAATTATATCCCTGCAAAGCACGACGGCTTCATTGTCTGAGATCTTTTCATTTTCAACCAGGATGCGGATTTCCCTGCCGGCCTGGATTGCGTAGCTTTTATCGACCCCGTCGAACGAATTGGCAATTCCTTCAAGCTCCTCCAGCCTTCTAACATAAGTCTCCAGCATTTCGCGGCGAGCGCCGGGCCTTGCTGCGGACAGCGTATCGGCAGCCTGGACCAGTACCCCCAGAAGGGTATTTGTGCGCCCGTCGTCATGGTGGGTCGCTATTGCCTGGATTATTTTCTCGGTCTCGCCGTAGCGCTTGGCGTAATTGGCCCCGATTGCCGCATGCGGCCCCTCGACCTTGTGGTCGATGGCTTTTCCGATATCGTGAAGCAGACCCGCCCGTTTCGCCTCCCGGACGTTCATGCCCAGTTCGGAAGCCATAATGCCCGTGAGGTGGGCAACTTCAATTGAATGCTGCAGTACATTTTGAGAAAAGCTGGTGCGGTATCTCAGTTTCCCGAGAAGGTTGACGATTTCGGGGTGGATATCGTGGACGCCGACATCGAAAGAGGCCCTTTCACCTGTCTCACGAATGACCGTATCAACCTCCGTTTTAACCTTTTTGACTATGTCTTCAATCCTGCCCGGATGGATCCGGCCGTCGCTGATCAATCTTTCCAGCGATATCTTGGCCACCGCCCGGCGCACCGGATCAAAACTGGAAAGGACAACGGCTTCGGGTGTATCATCAATAATGAGGTCAATCCCCGTGGCCGCTTCTATTGCCCGGATGTTCCGACCCTCCCTGCCTATTATCCTGCCCTTCATCTCGTCATTGGGGAGGCTCACAACGGAAACGGTGTTTTCCGTAACAAAATCTCCCGCAAACCGCTGGACGGCATAGGCAATCACTTCCCGCGACAGTTTTTCGGCGTTTCTCTTTGTTTCCTCCTCGATTTTGCGCAAAACCATGGCGGCGTCTCTTTTCGCCTCTCCCTCCATGGATTGGATGAGGAGATTCTTGGCCTCCTCCGAGGAAATTGCCGCGAGCTTTTCGAGATTTTTCCTTTGTTCCTCAATCATCTGATCCAGGCGGGCATGTTTCTCATAGTACTGGGCCTCTTTGACGGAAATGCCTTTTTCGCGGTGTTCTATGCTTGATTCTTTCTGAACCAGCAGGTCCATCCTTTTGTCCAGGTTTTCCTCTTTGGAACGTATCCGCCTCTCGAGATTTTCGAGGTCTGATTTTCTTTCCCTCGATTCCTTCTCGAATTCGGCTTTTGATTTCAGTAAATAGTCCTTGGCCTGCAGAATGGCCTCTTTTTTGATATTCTCGGCCTCTTTCCTGGCTTCATCCAGAATCCTCGCCGAAAGGTTCTCGGAAGATTGAATCTTCCGGCGTGATATGTACAGGTTAAGATAATATCCCAGAAAAACCGCAGCGATCAATGCAGCCGCTGAGATCATTATTTGAATTATCAAGAATTTCCACCTCCTCGAATAACTTTGGACAGTAAGCGGATCATTTAAAATCAGCACTTTTGAGGGGATTTTATGAACTTTGGAGGGGATTGACGTTTTAACAACGGGGGCATTAAAAAGGTCCCCCGCATATGCCGTGTTAAATAACCCTTTTGAACCTTATCAAAAGGTGGGCGCCTTGTTATTGCTTCAGGCCATCCGTAAAGGCGGCACACCGCAAATAAGTGAAGGCCCCCCGTTTATTTGTGTTGGCTCAAAGAATAAAATTAATCACGCGCATCGCAGGGGATAACCCTAAAACTATTTTCAATGTAATCGATCAATTTCTCAGATTTGTTTTCAAGTTGATTATATATGTTTTCCTTCTCTCCCTTCAACCTGAAAAACTCATCTGCGATATTCAGGGAGACAAGAATTGCAACATTAAGCGTTGTGGGATTGTTAAGAGGCCTCGCGATTTCCTCGGCCTTCCTGTTTATATACTCCACAATGCGTGCAACTTCTTCTTCTCCCGAATCACTCAATATAGTAAATTCCTGCCCCAATAGTTTTATGTTAAAACGTTTTTTCAATATGCACTACCTCGATTCATCGTGAGACACCCACGTCTTTCAATTCATCGAGCAGCGTGTCCACTTTCGTACGTATTGCATCCCTCTCCTCATGCAATTTCCTTAATTCGCTATTAGCCCCCTCTAGTTCAGTATCTTTTCTTTTCAGTAAAGCATCTAACTCTTGATTCCTTTTCCTTAAAGCAGCGTGGTCCTCTATCAGACTCTTGATCTTTTCTTCCAGCTTATCGAATTTTCCTAATTCCATCCTGAACAGTCCTTCTAAAAATTTAAAAAGTAACCAAAAGTGTTGTCCAAATTATGCAAATCCCCTTCTAAATGTCAAGACTTATTTAGCTTTTGCCCGCGGATCAACTTTGATAAGAGGCTGATTCTATAATGATATTTTCGTTCACGCTGAAAAAGGACAGGATAATTTCTTCCATTTGGTAAGTGTCCCGGATGCCTGCAATGGAGTTGCGGAATGCGGATGCACCCCTGAGCCCCCGGGCATACCATGCCAGGTGGGGCCAGAAAATCCTGATACCCGCCTGGGGGCCGTATAAAAGAACGGCCGCCCTGAGATGTTCTATTGCCACCCTTTTTTTCTCTTCCGGCGAGGGAACGGGGCACCGGCCTTCATTATTGCCGGTCAGTTTCTCCCTTATGCAGTGAAAAAGCCACGGATTGCCCAGGGCGCCCCTGCCCACCATCACCCCGTCACATCCGGTGGCAGCCAACATTCTGCAGGCATCTTCATCTGAATGCACATCGCCGTTTCCGATGACCGGGATTTTTATCGAGCGCTTCAATTCGGCTATCAGCTCCCAATTCGCCTTTCCCGTAAATACCTGCTCCACGGTCCTGGGGTGGAGAATTACGGCATCCGCGCCTTCGCTCTCGGCTATCCTGCCTATTTCAATAAAATTCAGAGACCCATTCCAACCTGCCCTTATTTTAACGGTAAGGGGAAGCGCTATTGCCCTTCTGACCTTCTCAACAACCCGGGCCGCCTTCCGGGGGTCCTTCATGAGCGCAGAACCGGCCCCGTTCCTGGTCACTTTTTTTGCCGGGCAGCCCATATTTATATCCACGAGGTCTGCGCCGCCGTCCCTCACGATGGAAGCGGCTTCGGCCATCGCCTCGGCATTTGCCCCGAATATCTGGACACCCACCGGACGCTCTTCGGGATGAAACTCGATGAACTTGCGGGTCTTGGCTCCGTTTCTGACCAGACCCTCAGCACTTACCATCTCCGTGACGGCCATATCGCATCCGGTCCGCCTGGCCATGAGCCGGAATGCGGCATCGGTTATACCTGCCATAGGAGCGAGCAATATCCCGCATCCCAGGTTTAAATCGCCTATTTTCAAACAAAGGCCTCCGGTGCTAAATGAATTGACAAAAGGTCAAAGCATGGTATTAAAACCCGAGTTTTAAGTCAAATTTCAATGCCGATGGGGCCAAAGGATTAGACAGACATGCGGAAATTGTTCGGGACAGATGGGATTCGGGGGGTGGCCAACTCCTACCCGATAACGGCTGAAATGGTGCTGAGAGTAGGCCGGGCGGTAGCCTGTATATTCAGGGAAGGGAAAAGAAAACACCGGATCCTCATCGGCAGGGATACACGCCTGTCCGGCCCCATGATTGAAAACGCCCTGGCAGCGGGCATCTGCTCAACGGGAGTGGATGTGGTCCTTGCAGGCGTCCTGCCCACTCCGGCGGTTTCCCGCCTGACACTGAAATACGGATGTGATTCCGGCATTATGATTTCCGCTTCGCATAACCCCTTTCAGGACAATGGGATAAAAGTTTTTTCAAGCAGCGGCCTGAAGCTGCCCGACAAGACCGAAGAAGAAATTGAAAAACTTATCTGTTCCGAAGCCGCTGAGAGTTTTTCGGCTGCCCCGGAGGAAATCGGGGAAGTGTCAAACTGCCCGGAAGCGGAAGATCTCTACACCCGGGAGGTCCTGGAGAGCGTCGCCCCCGATTGCTCCCTGGGGGGGCTTAAATTGGTCCTGGACTGCGCCAATGGAGCGGCATACAGGATTGCGCCCCTGGTCTTCCGGAAGCTGGGAGCGGAAGTGATTTGCCTGGCGGACAACCCCGACGGGAAAAATATAAATTTCAACTGCGGGGCCATGCACCCGGAATTAATCTCCACCAAGGTCCTGGAGCACGGCGCCGACCTGGGCATCGCCCTTGACGGCGATGCAGACAGGGTCATCATGGCGGACGAGCAGGGCAGGCGATTGGACGGGGACAACATCATGGCGATTTGCGCGGTCCAGATGAAAGCCGAGGGCCTCCTTAAGAAAAATACGGTCGTCGCCACAGTCATGAGCAATATCGGATTCCTCTCCGCCATGAAGGAGAAAGGGATTGAAGTTGTAAGGACCCAGGTCGGTGATCGTTACATCCTGGAAGAAATGCTGAACAAAGGTTTTAACTTCGGAGGAGAGCAATCCGGGCATCTTATCTTCCTCGATCATTCCAAAACAGGAGATGGAATCCTGTCGGCCCTTCAGGTAATGTCAATCATGAAAAAGAGGGGGATGAGACTTTCGGAATTGAACACCATGACCACCTTTCCCCAATGCATAATCAACGTCAACGTCCGGGAAAGAGTGGATCTGGAGACTATTCCGGAAATAAACTCGGCAATTTTAGACGAGGAAAAAAAGCTGGGGGAAAAGGGAAGAATCCTGGTCCGTTACTCAGGCACCCAGTTGATGTGCAGGATCATGGTCGAAGGCCCTTCCGATGGGGAAATAGCGCGAATAGCGTCCCGTCTTGCAGGTCTGATCAGGACAAGATTAAATTAGGACAAAATATTTCCAATCGTCCCACCTGTTTTTCCTGGAAAAATCCGGTCATAATGTTAAAATACTTGACGAAAAATAAAAGGTGCGCTAATGCAATTGGCGTTACAAGGCGGCTGAAGAGAAATTAAAAAATACAAAACGGTTTATGCAATCCCGAACAGGGATCCTGAGCGGAGGAACGAAGATGAAAACTGCCTCTGTAAGAAAGTCCGAAAAAAAACAAGGAGAGTCAGATAACACAATGATAAATGTACTTATCGCTGATGACCACCCCGTAGTTCGCCAGGGAATAAAGCAGATCCTTGCTGAAGACAGCGAAATAGGGGAACTGGGCGAAGCAAAAAATTCCCAAGAAGTCATGGAACAAATCCGGAAGAACAGCTGGGATGTTATAATTCTTGACATAACCATGCCCGGCAGGGGCGGATTGGACACTCTCAAGGAAATAAAAGGCGAAAAGCCGAAGCTGCCTGTCCTGATCCTCAGTATCCATCCCGAAGACCAGTATGCAGTCAGGGCATTGAAGGCAGGGGCGGCGGGATACCTCACCAAGGAAAGCGCTCCGGACGACCTGATCAAGGCTATAAAAAAAGTAAACATCGGCGGCAAGTACATCAGCAATACGCTTGCCGAGAAACTCGCCCTGCACCTCGAAAGGGATGCCCAGAAGCAGCCTCACGAAGGTCTCTCCGATCGCGAATATCAGGTCCTGTGCATGATAGCTTCCGGCAAGAAGGTAAAGGACATCGCGGAAAGCCTTTCCTTAAGTGTAAAGACAATAAGCACTTACAGGGCCAGGATCCTGGAAAAAATGAAAATGAAAAGCAATGCCGACCTCATCCATTACGCCATCCAGAACAGGCTTGTAAGCTGATCAAAAAAACCATCCCGCCCCCTTTGTAGGATTCCGAAAATAGGGGGCGGGATGAATCCATCACGAATTAATCTGTCAATTACCTACCAAAAAAAAGTTGTTTGACCGATTTTTTTATTTTTTACCCTTCTATAATGTAACCACCAACTTACCTGAGGCACTTGGAAGTGCCCTTGAGTTCTTTCCAAAGTTTATAATCAGAGGGGCCAACCCTTTCCAGATCATTTCTTCGACTCCAGACCCGGAGCGGCTGTCCTGAACATGGTAAAATGCACTTGGCCTGAGACGCGCAATCTTATATCTTCCTGTCAACTCTCATATTGAGCCTGATCCTGATACCGGACCTGAACTTCGTTCTCTGATTCTTCCTGATCCTCCACTATGCCAAACCGGAATTGTAAATGATTCAAAAAAAGGCAAGGCCCCTCTGGCCTATTATTTTTTCCTGTCCCGCATAATTTCTTCAGCCCTGTCCAATTCCTCCTGTGTATTGATCCCCATAACCTCACGGGAGTCGTAGACAGGCAGGGCGATCGTTGTAAGCCCTTTTTTAACTGCTATTTCAACTATGTCAGTCAGATAATATTCCTTCTGGGCGTTCAAAGGCTTTAATCCGGAAAGCGCCTCAAACAGGAATTCGGAATCTGCGCAATAGATCCCCGTGTTTATTTCTTTTACCTTTTTTTCCTGATCCGAAGCATCCCTGTCTTCGACTATACGCTCTATGGTATCGCCTTCGGCCCTCAACACCCTCCCATATCCGGCCGGCCACTCGAGGAAAGTCGTCAGCACCGTTACGGCCGCCTTTGATAAGGCGTGTTTCTCAACAAGAACTGCGGCTGTCGAGGGACTGAGCAGAGGAACGTCTCCGCACAGGATGAGGACAGGCCCCTTGTGATCTTTAAGGGACTCTTTCGCCTGCATCACGGCGTGGCCGGTACCCAGTTGAGGCTCCTGCAAAACAAACGTCAGACCCTTGTCATTTATCAACTCCTTGACAAGATCAGCCTGGTAGCCCAGGACAACAACGATCTTGTCCGAATTGAGCTCCCTGGCCAGAGATACGGAATAGCTCAACAAGGGGGCCCCGCAAAGCGGGTGCAGCACCTTGGCCAGGGAAGAATTCATTCTCGTCCCTTTCCCGGCAGCCAATATGACTACGGCCAATGCTTTTTTATTCTTATGCGCTTTCGATCTCATTAGGCAGGATTATCATTACCTCCTTTATTGTCTTCGGGTCAGTGTCCTGAATTACAAACTGGACACTGCCCATTTTAAGGCTCTCTCCTTTTCGCGGGATGCGCCCCAGCCTGTCCAGGATAAAGCCCCCCAGTGTCTCATAATTGCCGGAGGGAAACTCTATTTTCAGGATATCTCCGGCCTGCTGGATATTCATGTGGGAATCGAAAATGAACCTCCCCCGTCCAATCTTTCTGTACGTGATCTCTCCCGTATCATACTCATCTTCTATCTCACCAACGATTTCTTCAAGGAGGTCCTCGACCGTGACTATGCCTATCGCGCCGCCGTATTCATCGACGACTATTGCCATCTGCTCCCCCTTCTTCTGCATATCCAGAAGCAGGTCGCTTGCCTTTTTTGTCTCCGGGACAAAAAAGGCATCCTTCATGTACTTGCTGACGAGATCATCCTGGGAACCGGGCAAAATCCTGAGCAGGTCAAAACCATACAGGATGCCCACTATATTATAAACCTCTTCCCTGTAAACGGGGAGGCGCGAGAACCACTTTCCTTTCAGCTGGGCGGCAGCATCCCTGAACGTAATGTTCTCTTCCAGGGAAATAACATGTGACAGCGGCACCATGACGCTTCCCGAAGTTTTTTCCGAAAAATCTATTACCCGCCTCACCATGTACCTTTCCGTGGTCCGCAGATCGCTTTTATCCGTTTTTTCCCGGAGCAGGAACTTGAGCCCCTGCTTGGTGATATAAGGAGAATAAGTCCTCCCGTTGCCTCTCCCCCGGGCAAGGAAAATGGCCAGGCGGGCGATCCTGGAAACAAGATAAACAACGGGATAGAGAATGCGGGAGGCGATCCAGATGAACCAGGAAAACCTGTCGGCCATCTTTTCGGGGTTCTGCTGGCAAATGCTCTTGGGAATAATCTCTCCGAATATAAGCACAACGGGGACCATGACGAGAACCGAATAGAGCTGCCCCTCGACGGGGCCGCAGATGTCTATGAAAATCGAAGCCGCAAGCACGGATTCGGAAATTATGCAGATATCGGTCCCTGTCAGGGTCGTGGCAAGGAACCATTCCGGGTTCCGGAGCAGCCGCAGGACAATCAGGCTGGAACGCGAACCGGACAATGCCCTCTGCCTTACCCGGTTGATATCGGAGGCGACGAAAGCTATTTCGGCCCCGGCAAAAACGCCTTCCAGGCCGAGGAGGGCAACTATCAGGACCAGCGAAAGTATATTGCTACTCTCCATTGCCTTGCTTCTCTTTCATTGTGATCCTGATCCGGAGGATCCTCGCTTTCGCCATTCTCTCCACCCGAAAGATAAGGCCATCCGAGGAAATCATTTCCCCCTTGGCCGGGAGCCTTCCGAAAAGATGGAATACGTAGCCGCCCACAGTGTCGAAATCCTCCGTGGAGATCGAATTGCCCGTGAGGGTGTTGAAACCATCGACAGGCATGCCGCCCGAGACAAGGATAGTCCGGTCGTCCACCCTGTGGAACAGGCTTTCCCTGGTGTCCCGCTCATCGTAAATATCCCCGAAGAGGGCCTCCAGGATGTCCTCCATCGTCACAAGGCCCGCAATGCCGCCGTATTCGTCAACGACTATCGCCAGGTGCATTTTCCTTTTTTGAAAGTCCTTGAGAAGGCTCTCTGCGCTTCTTTCGAGAGGAACAAAGTACGGCTTGCGCAGCAGCGGCATTATCTCGTTGAGGTCCTTTCCCTGCGACAGGCCGGTCAGCAGGTCCTTGGCATATAGAACACCCCTGATGTCATCGGGACTGCTCTTATAGACGGGTATCCGCGAGTACGCATAGCGGACTATTTCATCCTTAAGCTTGTTGGCGGGGGTGTCCAGGGGGATGCAAAACATATCCACCCTGGGGGTCATGATATCGGCAACCGGCGTATCGCCAAGTTCGAAGATCCTGTGGATCAGGTCTCTTTGGGATTTTTCCAGGACCCCCTCCTCGAGCCCGACATCGATCAAGGTCCTGAATTCGCTTTCCAGGAGCCCCTGGGACTCACTTTCTCCAAAGCCCAGCATACGGATGATCCGCCCCGAGACCCCATCGAGAAATGCAACTACCGGAGTTTCAATCCTGTAGATAAGCGACAGGAGAGGCGATACCAGGGAGGAGGACCTGATCGGATTAATTTTTGCCAGTGTTTTGGGGATAGTCTCACCGAAAACCAGCAGGGCGGGGGTTGTCACGGCAATTGCCGCCCACTTGCCGCTGCCCCCCAGAATATAGATGAACACCCCCGCCATTACTGACGACATCAGGATGTTGACAGTCTCATTTGCCACTATGATCGTAATCAGGAGCCGCTTGGGATATTGGATCAGCTTCTGCACGGAATGGTAAAAAGGGGAATTCTCCTCCCTCATTTTGTGCAGATGCAGGGATGTCAGGGAAAATAAGGCCGCTTCGGAGCTGGCCAAAAATCCGGAGAGGAGGACGAGGAAAAAGAGAAGAACCAGCTTGCCTGTTATGTAAGGATCCAATTTTTTATTGTTTGTTTCTGAATTTTCTCAATGAAATTATACTTTTCAGAAGAAAATGTCAAGGATGGCGAAGCTCATCATTTGAGCATTCCATATAGTTTCACAGATGCACAATTTCGATGTTCCTGTGGCTACAAGTTTATAGGCAGTTTATAGCAGTAGTTATTAAGTACTTCGCTCAGGCTGATCGTGAGAAAGACGTCCCCGGCCGGGAACGTATAATCACCGGAAGCCCTGGGAATGCAGCATTTTTCGATTTCCGGATCCGTTACTGCAAGGTTATATATCGCGTTGACCTGTCTTATTCCGGCCATACTGAATTATAATATCCAGAAAAATATCTCCATATTTTTCCATTTTCTTTTCGCCGATGCCGTAAATGGCCGACAGCTTCTCTCTGGTAACGGGCAGGAAAGAGGCCATTTCTTTCAGGGTGCGATCATGGAAAATCGTAAAAGGCGGCAGATTGGCTTCATCCGCAAGCTCTTTGCGTTTTTTCCTGAGCAGTTCGAACAGGGTCCTGTCGTGCTGCCCGGAATCTTTCTGCCCCGCCGCGATTTCTTCAGGCCTGTCTTCCAGAAGCCCTGAAAAGATTTCCTTTCCCTTCAGTATCCGCCATGCCTTCTCTGTTAAACCTAAGGTCCCATGCTCATATTCGTGAACTATTATGCCTTTCTGGACCAACTGCCGGAACAGGTGCCGCCACTGTTTGACGGAGTACATTTTGCCAATGCCGTACGTGGACAATTTCTCATGGCCGAATTTCAAGACTTTCTGCGACTGGGACCCGCGCAAAATATCTATTACATGCCCTGCCCCGAATTTCTCGTCGGTCCTTTTCATGCAGGAGAGGAACATCTGGGCGGGAATCGTCAAATCTGTGAGGTCCTTGTCCTTTCCCCTGCAGTTATCGCACATGCCGCAATTTTCAGACGCATATTCCTCGCCGAAATACCGCAGGAGCGGAACACGCCGGCAGAGGTCCGTCTCCAGGTAGCCGATAAGGGCGCTTAAAAGGATATTGGCGACCATCTTTTCGTGTTCGGTCTTTTGATCGATGAAGTGTTTCACTTTCCTGATGTCGCCATACCCGAACAGGAGCAGGCAATGGGCGGGCTGGCCGTCCCTTCCGGCGCGGCCGATCTCCTGGTAATAGGATTCCAGATTTTTCGGAAGATCGAAATGGACGATAAAGCGGACGTTGGATTTATTGATCCCCATGCCGAAGGCGATTGTGGCCACAATGATTTGAATATCATCCCTGACGAAAAGGTCCTGGTTGCGGGTGCGCTCCTCCTCGGAAAGGCCCGCGTGATATGGTTTGGCCGAATAGCCCTTTTTGCAAAGATAATCGCTGACCTGCTCGGTCTGCTGCCGGGAAAAGCAGTATACTATCCCGGATTCCCCCGGATATTTTGCAATGAACTCGAGGAGCTGATCGCGAGGGGCCTCTTTGGGAACTGCCTCTATGAAGAGATTGGCGCGGTCAAAGCTGCCGATGAATTCGTGGTCCGCGTCGATGTGAAGCGATCTTCGGATGTCCTCGCGGACCCTTGACGTGGCTGTCGCGGTAAAGGCCGCGCACACCGCACCCGGGAACCTTGAGCGGACTTCCATCAACTGGCGGTACTCAGGCCGGAAATCATGCCCCCATTCCGAAATGCAGTGGGCCTCATCAATGGCCAGGCATGACACGTCACATGAGGATATCACGGCGAGAGTCCGCGGCGCCAGGAGGGCTTCCGGCGCCAGGTACAATATCTTGGTCCTGCCCTTTTTCAGGTTTTCAACGGCAGCGTTGTATTGGCAGGCGCTTAAAGAGCTGTTCAGGAAGGCCGCCGATACGCCGCACTCCCGAAGCTGGTCGACCTGGTCCTTCATCAGCGAGATCAGGGGGGAAACAACGATGGTCAAGCCGTCAAACATCAGGCCCGGGATTTGATAACAGACCGACTTGCCGCCTCCCGTGGGCATTACCACGAGGGCATCCTTTTTTTCCAGGATATGAGATATAATGTCGCCCTGGAGAGGCCGGAAGGTACCGTAGCCAAATACAGATTTGAGGATGACCCGCGCCCGGTTGAGTTTCTGATTCATTTTGAACACCAATTTCAAGTTTTCAACTAATCGGCCCCTATGTTTCATATTTTTACGATCCAGTCAATGTTTCAGATCGAAGTCCGGCACAAGGGAGGAGCATTTGTTTGACACTATTGAGTTTCTCCGGTATAGTCGCCGCAAACGTCCTGCCTTTTCAGGGAAATTCTCTATAAAAGCGGTAATTTACATCAATTTGGGAGTACAACGATGGCGAATGTCCTTTTGATCGGAAACGGCGCCCGGGAACATGCCATGGCTCAAGCCATTGTCCGTTCAGCAAGAGCCCCCCAACTTTTTTCGTACATGAAAGCGAACAATCCCGGTATTGCATCGCTCTCGAAAAAATCAGCCCTGGGCGGCTACTCGGACCCTGGCGCCATAATCAGGTTTGCCGGGGAGTGTAAAATCGATTTTGCCGTGATCGGCCCTGAAGACCCTTTGAATAACGGCATAGTGGACGCCCTGGCGCGCGCCGGTATCCCGTCCTTCGGCCCGACAAAAAGCCTGGCCCGGCTCGAGACATCAAAGACTTTCACGCGCGAACTCGTCACGAAATACAACATACCCGGAAACCCGAGTTATCGGATTTTCACTTCCATGGACGGCATCGATGATTTCCTTCGCGAAATCGGGGAATCGGTCATAAAACCGGACGGGTTGACGGGCGGCAAGGGAGTCCGTGTCCAGGGGGACCACTTTCAGACCCGGGAGGAAGCCCTGCAATACTGCAGCGAGGTTTTGGCCGGGCATTCCCGCGTTATCGTGGAAGAAAAACTGGACGGCGAGGAATTCTCCCTTCAATGCATAACGGACGGAAAGACAGTGGTTGCGACGCCTCCCGTCCAGGACCACAAGAGAAGGTTCGTTGACGACAAGGGGCCGAACACGGGCGGCATGGGTTCATATTCGTGCGCCGACCACAGCCTTCCCTTCTTGAAGCCCTCCGATATCGAGGCAGGCCTGGAAATCACCAGAAGAGTAGCACAGGCCATTTACATGGAGACAGGCGAGTATTACAGGGGCGTAATGTACGGCGGGTTCATCGTGACGGGAAAAGGCATCCGGCTGCTTGAGTACAACGCCCGTTTCGGAGACCCCGAGGCCATGAATATCTTCCCCATTATGAAGACCGATTTTGTCGATATCTGCGAAGCCGTAATCAGGGGCGCCCTCGACAAGGTGGACGCGGTCTTTGAAAAAAAGGCGACTGTCTGCAAATATATAGTTCCGAAGGGATACGGCCTGCCGGCAGATCATCCGGACGCGTCTTCAACCTCGGCCAGGATCGAGATAGGCAATGTGGGCGGCGCCCGTCTTTATTACTCTTCCGTCGACCAGCGGGAGGACGGCCTTTACATGAGCACGTCGCGGGCCATCGGCGTAGTCGGCATAGCCGACACGATCGAGGAGGCTGAGAGGATAGCGGAATGCGCGATCGGCGCCGTAAAGGGGCCTGTTGCCCACCGCCCTGACATAGGAACAAAACCGCTTCTGGAAAAGCGGGTCCGGCATATGAAAAAAATACGCAAGTAATAACGAAGGAGAAATAGATGCATTCCAACCAGATTAAAAGGGTACTGATCAGTGTTACGGATAAGACCGGTGTTGTTGAATTTGCGCGGGCGCTCGCGGGCTTCGGGGCGGAAATCCTGTCCACGGGCGGGACAGCTGCCCAGTTGCGGCAAAACGGCATCCCCGTGAAGGACGTATCGGATTACACGGGATTCCCGGAGATGATGGACGGCAGGCTCAAGACCCTGCACCCCAAGATCCACGGGGGGCTGCTGGCGCTGCGGGACAACCCCGGGCACATGAAAGCCGTGAAAGAGCACGGGATCGACCTGATTGACATGGTTGTCATAAACCTTTACCGCTTCGAGGAGACGGTTGCGAAGAAGGACTGCACCCTGGAGCATGCGATAGAAAATATCGATATCGGCGGCCCGACCATGCTCAGGGCCGCGGCCAAGAATTACCGTTTCGTTTCGGTCGTGACCTCGCCGGCCGATTACAGCGCCATCATCGACGAGCTGAAGGCGAGCGGCGGGAAAATTTCCAAGTCGAGCAATTTCGCCCTGGCCGTGAAGACCTTCCAGCTCACCGCCAGGTACGATGCGGCCATCTCCAATTACCTGGGCAGGCTGATCCCGGAGGACGGCATGAAGGATTTCCCGGACGTCCTCACGATGCAGTTCACCAAGGCCCAGGACCTGCGCTACGGCGAAAACCCTCACCAGAAGGCCGTCTTCTACCGCGAACCGGAATTTGCCGCTTCGGCCATAACTTCCGCCACCCAGCTCCAGGGTAAAGAGCTCTCGTATAACAATATCATGGACAGCGATGCGGCCTGGCAGATGATCTGCGATTTCGACAAGCCGGCGGCGGTTGTCATGAAACACGCAAACCCCTGCGGCGCAGCTGTTGCAGGAAACCTGGAAACAGCTTACGTCAACGCAATGAAGACCGACCCTGTCTCCGCTTTCGGCGGCATAGTCGCTTTCAATAAGCCGGTCGGCAGGAAGACTGCCGAAGAGCTTGCGAAAATCTTCCTCGAAGTGATTATCGCCCCGGGTTTCGATCCGGAAGCCCTTGCCATCCTGCGCGCCAAGCAGAACCTCCGGCTCCTGCAGGTGCCTCCCTGTGAGGCCGGGACAAAGGAATACGATTTCCGCCGCGTGGTGGGAGGATTGCTCGTCCAGGAGAGGGACAGGGATGATTTCGATCTGAAGAAGGCCGATGTGGTCACCAGGCGTAAGCCCACGGACGAGGAATACGAAGCCCTGGATTTCGGCTGGCGCGTCGTCAAGCACGTCAAGTCAAATGCCATAGTAATCGCCAACAGGGACCAGTTGATCGGAGTGGGCGCCGGCCAGATGAGCCGGGTGGATTCCACCAAGATCGCCATAATGAAATCCAATATACCGACCAAAGGTGCCGTCCTGGCGTCCGATGCATTTTTCCCGTTCCGGGATGTCGTGGATATAGCCGCCGAGGCCGGCATAACGGCAATTGTCCAGCCGGGGGGCTCCATCAGGGACAAGGAATCAATAGAAGCCTGCAACGAGCACGGGATTGCGATGATATTTACGGGGCGCCGCCATTTCAAGCACTAATTGAACCGGACAGGGAGACAGATGAAAAAAGGAAACAGCATCCTGGTCAGCGTGGTCATGGGCAGCGATTCGGATTTGCCGGTTATGAAAGAGGCCGGAGAGCAGCTCAAAAGATTCGATATCCCCTTGGAATACTTCATCACATCGGCGCACCGCTCTCCCGAGCGGACGATGAATTTTGCGAAAGATGCGGCCAAAAGGGGCATAAAAGTCATCATCGTGGGGGCGGGTGCGGCCGCCCACCTCGCGGGTGTGATCTCGTCCCATACAACCCTCCCCGTAATCGGAGTCCCTATTGACGCCACTTCGCTGGGGGGCCTCGACGCGCTGCTTTCAACCGTGCAGATGCCGGGCGGGATTCCTGTTGCCACGATGGCCATCGGAAAAGCCGGCGCAAAGAATGCCGCGATCACTGCCGCAAGGATACTCGCCCTTGGAGACGCGCGGCTGCGCCGTGAGTTGAAAAAATTCTCGGACAAGATGGCCAGGGACCTGGAACTCAAGCAGGAAAAACTGAATGCCTGAGCTGATCCGTATCGATCCTCTTGACCCGGACCAGTCCGCGCTGTCCCGTATCGCCGGCATCCTCAAGAGCGGCGATGTGATTGCCTATCCCACGGAGACCTTCTACGGCCTGGGCGCGGATGCCTCCATCCCGGCGGCCGTGGACAGGATTTTTGATATCAAGGGGAGAGACCAGAAAAACCCCATCCCCCTTATCATCGGCAGCATCGAAATGCTGAAAAGACTCGTCGCGGAAGTACCCCGGAACGCGACAAAACTGATTGATAAGTTCTGGCCCGGGCCGCTGACTATCGTATTCAACGCCGCCGCGTCCGTGAATCCCGCCCTGACCGGCGGCACCGGGAAAATAGGGATTCGCCTCTCCGGCAATCATTTGGCAAGAAAACTGTCTGAGGGGATTGCCGGCCCGCTCACCGCCACCAGCGCCAATCTGTCCGGCGCCGGCGAGTGCGTTTCCGCGGCCGAAGTTGTCCGGGCCTTGAACGGGTGGATTAATACTGTTGTGGACGGAGGCAATACTCCGGGAGGAAAAGGGTCCACCGTTATCGACATCACGGTTGAACCGCCCAGGGTTTTCAGGCACGGGGCCGTGCCCGTTGAAGCTATAGAATGCACACTTGGGAGAACTGTTTGACGTTCTCGTCTTCCCCCATGGCGATGAGCTTGTCCCCTTTTTCAATCATGTAGGATGCCACGGGGTTGAAAATCATTTTCCCCGAATCTTTTTTCACGGCGACAATAATCAGCCCGTATCTTTGCCTGATCTCCGAATCCTCGAGAGACTTGCCGATAATGGGCGAGCCGTCGCAGACGGCAATCTCCTCCATCCTGAGCTCGAGGCTCTGCCTCCTCGTGGTGATTTCAATGAAGTCCAGCATGGCCGGGCGCAGGATAGCCATTGCCATCCTCATCCCTCCCAGCGTGTAAGGCGACATGACCCGGTCGGCCCCGGCCCGCAACAGCCTGTGTTCGGACTGCTCCTCCTCCGACCTGGAAAGTATATAGACGTTCGGGTTGAGTTCCTTCGCCGTCAGAATTACATACAGGTTTTCCGCGTCTGTCGGCAGGACGCAAACCACGCCCCGGGCCCTTTTAATTCCGGCGTGGATCAGTGTTTTATCACTCGTTGCATCTCCCTTTAAATAGATGAACCCCTCCTCTTCGACTTTCTGCAGGACCTCGGCGTTGTTGTCGACAACTACAAACTGGACTTTCCCTTCGGCAAGCTCCTTGCTGATCAGGAACCCGATCCGGCCGCAGCCGCAAACTATATAATGATTATTCATTTTCTGTATCGCCTTGTTCATTTTCCCCCATCCCATCATTGTTCTTATTCTGCCCTCGACCATGGATTCCGCCATCAGGCCGATGGTGTACAGCATGGTCCCGACGCCGAAAATGATCAGAAATATCGTGAATATCTGGCCTGCCACTGTTTTCGGGTAATAATCCCCGTACCCCACAGTCGACATGGTGGTTATGGTGGTGTACAGGGCTTCATGGAACTCCCAGCCCTCGATGAAATGGAAACCCAGCGTGCCTATCATGATTATTGACAGGAGCAGCAGGAACGCCATTTTCATTTTTTTTATAAAGCTCATCTGCATGGGAACAGCCCTGACTGTACTTTTGATGCCCTATATAATCATATCGGATAATACCTTGCAAACCTAAAACGGCCGGAATTACCGGCCCAATCCTGACGCAATCACCCAAAAAACTTGACCATTCCAGCCGGTTGTTCAATAATCCGGGCAACGAAGGGGGGGAAATGAGCGATACCTATTTCGATGATTTCCAGGTCGGCCAGAAATTCGTTTCACCAGGGCTTACCATTACCGAGGGCCAGATAATCGATTTCGCCATGCACTATGACCCGCAGGTTTTCCACATGGATGCAGAAGCTGCGCGCAAAAGCATCTATGGGGGGCTTATCGCCAGCGGGATCCATACGCTCGCCGTCACGTTCAGGCTGCTGCTGCAGACGGGCGCCCTCTCGCCTGCCGTCAGCCTCGGCTCGCCCGGCTTTGACGAGCTGCGCTGGCTCAAGCCCGTGCGGCCCGGAGATACCCTGCACACGGTCGGCGAGGTGCTGGAGAAAAAGCCTTCCCGGTCGCAGGCCGACCGCGGGATAATAAGGTTCCGCTATGCCTGCATCAACCAGAACGGGGACGAAGTCCTGTCCGTGATCGGCAATCAGATAGTTCGCAGAAAGCAATGATCCGCCGGCACCGCTCTCGTTGATTTTTATACTTGTTTCGGTCATACTTTGAAAAAATCGGATAGCTGGAGATGATCGCCTCTATAGTCATCAATTTCCACCACCCCTGCCGGCTGCACCCGGACCGGGATAAATTTTTCTGGGCCGATAAAAACAAGGAACAATTCAAGAGATTTTCCCGGGACTATTATCTTCCCGCCCTGAACCTCCTCACCCGCCTGATTGAGAACAACCAGAGCTTTCGCCTCGGCGCATGCTTTACGGGAATATTCCTCGAGCAGGCGGAACTGTACTGCCCGGAAGTGATCAACGCCGCCCGGAACCTCCTGGATTCGGGCCTTGAGGACCGGAGGGTCGAGGTCCTGGGCACGACTTTTCACTATTCTCCGGCGGGCGCCTTCCCCGACCCGAGGAAGACCGAATTCAAAGACCAGGTTGTCCTGCACCAGGAACAGACGAAGCGGACGTTCGGAGTCAGGCCGCGATCCTTCCTTAATACCGGACTTCTAATCGACCGGGAAATCGCCCGCATCCTGGGCGACATGGGATACAGCGCGGCGCTTTGCGACCTGCACGGGGATTTTCCGGCCGCATGCGGGCCGGAAATGGTCTTCCGCGTGCCCGGGAAGGACACCGCGGTGATTGTCCGGGATGAAGGACTCAGCGGGATGATAACTGGAGCAACCTCCGTCGATGATTTCTGCAGCGCCCTGAGTGGATCTGCAAAGTCCGGGGAGCGCCCGATCGCGTTTTCTGCGGAACTCATGGGATTGGAGAATGCAAGGCGGCTCGAATTCTGGGAACGGCTGCCTTCCGCTCTGGAAAAAGCGGCTATTGAGGCGCTCACCCCGGAAGGCATCGTGTCGCGCCTTGACCTGCCGGGTTGCCCCGAAGCGAGCCTGCCCGAATCCGTTCTCGCCCAGATGGGCCTCAACAGCGTCCAGCATGACATTCTCCACGACATCGTCGACCTGGAAACGGACGCGAGAAGGGCCGGGGGAGACCTCTTATCAAAATGGCGGGTCCTGACATCCGCTGACAATATCTTCTATCTTGAAGAGAGAAAGGGGCCGAAAGCCTTTTACAGGTTCGCCAACCCCTACGGAGAACCGTCCGCCTCATCAGCCTATATCCTGACCCGCAAGATTGACGACCTCGAAAACGCCATGAAGCGCTTCGAGATCCTCAAGAGATCGGAGAGGACGGCCGTCCTCATGATCAGCCCGGAGACGGGGAAATTGCCGGACGAAATGGGCCCGCTCGCCAGGTACATATCGGGAAAGAGCGGCGGGCAGGGCGAAGTCGTTTCCGCCCTTTGCGAAGGGCTCACCAACAGGGGCATCGAGGTGCACCTGGCCACCCTCAACCTGAAAAAAAGATTCCAGCGCGAGTCCCGGATGAACGAGGACCAGTGGCGCGAAGTGAGGTACAAAATTTATCCGGAACAGATCCACCTGGTCAGCTCTGCCGTGTTCGCGGACAACTTCAGCGCTTATTCGGGGGACCCCCGCTTCACGGCCGCGGAGTTCCAGAGGGAGATCGTCAACAACATAATCAAATCGGTCAGGGCAAAATGCCGCGGCCGGCTCATCGTCCACAGCCACGACTGGATGGCGGGCGGCGCCATTTCGGCCTATGCCAGGATAACCGGGCTGCCGCTGCTGCACACTGTGCACAATAGCTTTACCGGCCATGTGCCGCTCGACCTGCTCTACGGGGTCGATCTGCACAACATGTCTTACGACCTGTATTTTTCGGAAGAGTACGGCAGGAAATGCATCGACTGCCAGGCAACGGCCATCAAGGACGCGAGCCTGATAAATTTCGTGGGCGAGAAGTTCCTCCGCGAGGTGGTGGACGACTATTTTCTTGACCGGCACCTGATACCGCCCAGCGTCCGGCAGGAAGTCAAAGTGAAATATTACGCCAACGCCGCCCTGGCCATAATCAATGCGCCCAGCCCCGGCATGTACCCGGAGAATTGCCCGTACCTCGTCCAGCGTTACGGGCCGGACGACGAAGTTCTGGAGGCCAAGAGGGTCAACAGGATCGAGTTTCAGAAGAGGACGGGCCTCAATGTGGACCCCGATGCCATTGTGTTCTACTGGCCTTCCCGGCTCGACCCTTCACAGAAAGGAGTGGAGCTGCTGGAGGACATCGCCCTGAAATTCGTAATCGAGCATGGGGACGTGCAGATCGCGATCATTGCCGACGGGGTCGGAGGCGACCGCACCCACGAGGATATCATGGGGAGGATAGCCGTCGCGTCCGGCGGCAAGATATGCAGGCAGCCCTTCAGCGAAGACCTCTCCATGCTCGGTTTTGCCGCCGCAAGCGACGTCTTCGGCGCATCGCTTTACGAGCCTTGCGGCCAGATCGACCAGGTCGGGAACATCTTCGGCGCAACGGCAACCAACCGGGACACGGGAGGTTATCACGACAAAATCCGGGAATTGATGCTCAAGGCGAACGGGGCCCCCCAGGACGTGGGCAACGGTTTCCTTTTCCGGGATTACGACTCGGGCGGGCTCTGGTATGCCATGCACAACTCCGTGCTGTTCCACCGCATGCCGCCGGAAATAAGGGAGGCCCAGGCAAAAAGGATAATGCGGGAATCCCGGGAGCGGTACGACCTGCAGACAATGATAGCCCGGTACATCAGCATCTACGAACGGCTCAACGGCGGCAAACCCCTGGGCTGACACCCTCCAAGCGGCCGTCTCAACAACCCCAGCCTTGACTTTTCTCAATTAAATTCTTATTTTCACCGGACTTGTGCTGAAAGGGAATTCGGAGATGGACGAGTATTTAAAACCGACATTTTTTCTCGACTGCGAATCGGAAGAGGTCAGGGCCTTTGCAGGGAAAGCTGCGGGAAACGCGGCGGACGCCAGGCAGAAAGCAATTAATCTCTATTATGCGGTCCGCGATGAGGTCCGCTACGATCCTTATGACATAGAATTCACGCCTGAGGCTTTCCGGGCAAGCACAATCATCAGGAGGCGTTATGGATATTGCGTGGCGAAAGCCATCGCGCTTTGCGCCGTTGCCCGCGCCTGCTCGATACCGGCGCGGCTCGGGTTCGCCGACGTGAAGAATCACCTGACAACGGAACGCCTGAAGAGAATGATAAAGACGGACACATTTTTCTATCACGGCTTCACCGAGATGTTTATTGAAGGCAAGTGGGTCAAGGCGACTCCCACATTCAATATTTCGCTCTGCAAGCGGTTTGGCGTGAAGGCGCTTGATTTCGACGGCGTCAATGACGCCCTTCTCCACCCCTTCGACAGCCATGGGCAGAAACACATGGAGTATATCAGGTATCACGGGACTTTTTCTGATCTGCCCTACGACTTGATCCATGAAATGTTCCGCCGCTTTTACCCGATGTATTTTGAAGGCATGGGGGACGGTAATGGCGATTTTGACAAGGAAGCAGAGATCGAAAACAGATGACGCTTAAAATCCGGAGAATCAAATGAGTTTCTTTCGAAAATCCATAGATGAAATGCAGGCGTATGAGCCGGGCGAGCAACCGCGTCCCGGGACCAGGGTGATCAAGCTCAACACCAATGAAAACCCTTACCCGCCCTCCCCCCGGGCGATCGAGGCGATCCACCAGCTCGACGGCGAGACCCTGCGCCGCTATCCCGACCCGATGTCGACGCCGGCGCGGGAGGCCGCTGCGAAGATTTACGATGTCCCGGTGGACTTTATAATGGCCGCCAACGGCAGCGACGAGATATTGGCGTACATCGCGCGGGCCTGCCTGGAGCCGCGCCTGAAAATGGCGTACCCGGTGCCGACATACCTGCTCTACCCCGTGCTGGGGAGGATGCAGGACTGCGACTGCGCCGAGGTGCCTTATAATAACGATTTCGGCATTCCGGTTGAAAAGCTGATCAAAGCCGACGGCGCCGTCACCATTATCTGCTCCCCCAACAACCCGGACGGGAACACGGCTTCCCTCAGGGACCTGGAGGACCTGGCGGGAAACCTGTCCGGTCTGCTCGTGGTCGATGAGGCCTACTGCGATTTTGCCGAAGGCAATGCCATGGGCCTGGTAAAGAGATTTTCCAACGTAATTGTGCTGCGCACATTGTCGAAGGGCTATTCGCTGGCGGGCCTGAGGCTCGGTTTCGGCATAGCGCATCCGGATGTCCTGAAAGGCATTCTCAAGGTCAAGGACAGCTATAACGTGAGCGCGATGGCGATCAGGATCGGTGCGGCGGCGCTGCTCGACCAGGATTACCTCAAGGCCACGGTTTCCCGCGTGCTCGAATCGCGGAAGAAACTTGCCGCGGACCTTGCAGCTCTCGGGTTCAGGGTCTGGCCCTCCCAGTCCAATTTCCTGTTCGTCAGTCCGCCCGGCGGCGATGCCGAACATGTCTTCCAGTCTTTACGCAAGAGAGGCATCCTGGTCCGCCATTTCAACCGGCCCGGCATCGGGGACAAGCTGAGGATCTCCGTCGGCACCCCGGACGACATGCTTGCGCTCATATCGACTTTGCAGGAAATTCTGAAATAGTCAGCTTCAGGCGGGACTTTTCCAGGGGCGGCCTGCCGGTTGCCCCTGTTTTGTCAGAACATTTTAATAAATCTGTAGATAATAAGTCCGAACAAGGCGATCACATAGAACTGCAGCAGGAACAATATAACCTTTTTAATCCTGTTCATTTTAACTCGCGGCATATAATAAACTCATTTCCTTGAGCAGCGCTCGTTGAGCCTGCGCCGCACTGAGCCTGTCTGTCAAAGTGTCGAAACGAGCGCGATGCGGTCACTTCGACAAGCCCGGTGACCGGGTTTGTCAGGGGGAGCAACTTGCTCCCTCAAATCCTCGCCCTCGTAATAATCCCTTTCATGATATCATTATACCGGATCACTCCGAGGATGCGGTCCTGCTGGTCCACAACCGGGATCATGCGGAAATGGTACTTGGCAAACATCTCCGTGAGGTCTTCCTGGACGTCATCCTCTTCCGCCGTGACAACGGGCGAAGTCATGATTTCCTCGATCGGCTGCTCCTCCGCGGCCAGGATCAATTCCCGCAAATCGACGACCCCGATCAGGGTCCGCGCATCACCGTTGACGACGAATACATACGATATATCGGTCGGCTCCAGCCCGGAAGAACGTATCTTCTCCAATGTATGCCTGACGTTCGCCTCTTTCGGCACTGTCAGGAACTCGGAGGACATCATTCCCCTGGCCGTAGCCTCTCTTTCCGAGAGAATCGCCCTGACCCGCGCCTGCTGGTCTTCGGGCAGCAGCCTCATAAGCTCTTTCGACTGGTCGTGGGAAAGGACCGTAAAAAGGCCGGCGAGCTGGGGTACCGCCATTTCGGAAAGGACCATGCGGGCCCTCTCCTCCCTGAGGCTGGCGATGATCTGCCTCTGGGCGCGGGGCTCCGCCTCGGCAAGAGTCTCCGCGGCCTTCTCGGAATCCAGGGCCGAAAAGAGGGCCTGCTGCTCCTCGCCCGGGAGTTCCTCCAGCATGTCGGCCAGGTCCTCGCTCGGCAGTTCCTGCAGCTGCGTCCTCGTAACCGAAAGCGAAAGCTTGTCGGTGGACACGGCGTCTTCGACCGAGAGCGGCTGGACGTACTTCCAGGAGATGAAATTATCTTTTATCCAGCGCAGCCTCCCGAGCCCTATCCTCCGGAGGAAACCGCTGAACGAGATGTCGACGTGCACCAGCAGCACCCGGTTGCGCGCTTCCAGCAAGTGGACGTCGTTCACCACCTCGACGCGCCTGTCGTCCATATCGACTATGGTCCTGCCCATAAGGTGTTTGTCGACCATGATCCAGCCGGGCTGATCGACAAACGGCGGATATTTGTCCCCGTTTTCCGGGGGCTTCACGAATATGGCGTCCTCCTCGATGCGGACCACCCTGTTCCAGGGCACGAACTGGGTGGGTTTTCCCCACCCCTGCTCCATATATATCCCGACGGCCTCGGGGTACGGGTCGGTGACCGAAAAGACCAGGTCGGAAAGCTTGCCGATCCTGTCTTTGATCTTGCCGACGCAAACGGGCCTTTTCATTATTTCAGTAAAGTAGATGAACCGGAAATGTCCCATTCCCCGGGGAAGGTCGGCAATCCTGAATTTCTTGTCTGCGTTCATAGGGGCCTCCGGTTCAATTAAAAAGCGTGGGGAATAGTGTGCTCACGCCCATCATACTGGACATCAGTATTACAAGCACAACAATGCTCCAGTTTGCCGCGTTCTGCCAGGGCGTGCTGACGTGCTCGCCCATGAATGCCTCATCATTAAGGAGCATGATCATGAATATCAGCGAAACGGGCAGGAGCGTCACCGCCACGACCTGGACGAACATGGTGATGGTGACAAGCGGGGCCTGCGGGATGAGCACCACCGCCCCCGCAGTGACAAGCAGCACCAGGTAGATAACATAAAACCAGGGGGCTTCCCTGACCCTGTAGTTAAGGGAATGCGCCCAACCGAAAACCTCTCCCACGGCCCAGGAAGTCGAAAGCGATATGCACAGCGCGCCCAGAAATCCCGCATCGAACAGACCGATCGCGAACAGCCGGCGGGCAAGCAATCCCTCCCCGGAAGGGAGCAGCGGGACAAGGGCTTCCGCCGTCTGCGCCGCATCCTCTATAAGGATCGGGGGGTTGTGATAAAAAAATGCCGCCCCGGTGGTTATGATTATGAATGCCGCAACCGTGCAGGTCAGGATGGCGCCGACGAACGTATCGATTTTACCGAACTTGATGTCGTGGATATCCAGGCCCTTGTCGACTACAGCGCTCTGCTGAAAGAATATCTGCCAGGGGGCGATCGTGGTCCCTATATTGGCGAGCAGGATGAAGAGCAGATCGCCGGACATGCCCCCGAACACGGGCCTGAACCCATTGAGGACCTCGTTCCAGCCGGGCGCGCCGGGGGCGTCCATGGCCCAGATGGCGGCAGGGATGTAAACAAGGTTGAACCCGATGAACAGGAGGGTTATTTTTTCAAAGGTCCAGTACTTGCCCGTGAGGACGATCGCAAACAGGACGGCGGTCACCGCCACGAAGGTAAGTATCGGCGGGATGCCGAACAGGCTCAGGGCCGCGATCATGCCGATATATTCCGTTACCAGGGTGAGCCAGTTGATTACGGCCAGATCGACCAGGGAGAACCATCCCCAGAAAGGCCCGAACCCTTCAAAAATCGATTCGGCATGCCCCCTTTTTGTGACGGCGCCGAGCCTCACCGTCATCTCCTGGACGTAGTAGGCCATTGGGATCAATAAAATAAAAATCCACAGCAGGGAAAAGCCGTATTTCGATCCCGTTACCGCGTACGTGGATATTCCTCCGGCATCATTATCCGCAACCATAACGATAATGCCGGGCCCCAGCACGGACAGAAAAATGATCAATTGTCTGCGCATGCGGTTCAGTATATGTATGCTCTTGCTGACCCAATACATGAACAGCTCACTGCACGTAGAATTTAAGGGTATCCCGTCGGGAACAGGATTAGTTTTTTTATTATGGGAGAGAGGTAAAGGGTGGCTTTTACTTCCGGCTCAAACTGACCCCGGAAGCCTTAACGGATGGGACAGGAATTTAGTTCCGGGGATTGCTTTCTGTTAGAATGAGCCTCGGCCAGGCAAAAAATTTACCTCTACAACCGGGCGGTTCCATATAGGTTTTTTAAATACCCCTTTTGCTTTTATTGGCCTCAGGGGAGGCCTGTTTTTTGTGACTCTCCATATCCCTTAAAGGGGAGCGAGTCAAGTCAAATAATTGGATAATTTCGAAAAAGATGCAATTAAAATATTTCCCGGAAAGCGGCTGTTTATGATATACGCAGTCACTGTTTTGCCAGGGGCATTCCATGACGCTTTTCGAATCATTATTCCTGGGGCTTGTCCAGGGGCTGACCGAATTCCTGCCGATCAGCAGCTCGGGCCATCTGGTCCTTTTTCAGCACCTGTTCGGGATCAGTCAGGACGTGCTCCTGTTCGATATTGCCGTGCATATCGGGACGCTTATTCCCGTCGTGATCATATTCCGCGACGAGGTAGTGAAAATGATCAGGGCCCCGATGGGCCGCCTTACCCTTCTCGTCATAGCCGGGACCATCCCGACCTGCATCATAGGGCTTCTCTTTAAGAAACACATGGAAGAGCTCTTCACGTCGGGGAGGACTCTCGGATTGGAGTTCGTGATAACAGGAATCATCCTGTGGGCGGCGGAATCGTCGAGAAGGGGGAAAAAAGAGCTCAATTCCACCAGCTGGCTGGATGCTGTGTTCGTGGGCATCATGCAGGGCATCGCGATAATCCCGGCAATATCCCGGTCGGGATTGACTATAGCGGGATCGCTTTTCCGCGGGTTTGACCGCGAGTGGGCGGCGAGGTTCTCCTTCCTGTTGTCCGTCCCCGCCATTCTCGGGGCCGCCGTGTTGCACACGAAGGACCTGGTGAACGAAGGCGGCTTGTGCCTTCAGATCAACCCCCTGGCGATCGCCGCAGGCGCGGCAGTCGCTGCTGTTTCGGGATATGTTTCAGTTAAAATAATGATGAAGGTCCTCACATCCGGGAACATGAGGATGTTTTCCATTTACTTATGGGTCCTTGGTGGATTAATAATCATAGACCAGTTCTTTACGCATTTATATTTTTAAAGAGGAGTTTGGAGATGGACGTGAAAATTTCGGAAATTATAGCTTTGATAGGCGTGATACTTTATTCAATCGCCACGATCCTTCCGGATATCTTTGGTGCGATAACCGGCTCGAAAAAAGCGGATAAAAAATAAGGGCGGCGCCTGGCCGCCCTCGTTTGGCAACTCGATTCCTTCAATCAGCAGCTACAGGTCCCGCAGCCGCTCA
>JBDKTK010000244.1:0-14008 GCA_039680225.1 Syntrophaceae bacterium | reverse complement strand
AGGTCGCCGACAAGCGATGGCGCCCTGAGGAAATCTTCGGGGGTGATCTCGATCAGCATTCTTTTCAGGGCTGCTATGTGCTTTTCTCTGTCAGGCCCGCCGTCCAGGCTGGAAACGAAAATTACGTGACTGGACTTTTCCTCCAGCCGTTTTGTGAATTCCGCTGCCGGCCTGGAAAGGTCGATTTTATTGACGGCGATCAGGACCGGCGCTTTCCTCTTTCCGGCCTCCGCAATCACCTCGTCTTCGTAGTCCGTCCACATGCCGGGCTCGGCGACAAGCAGCACTATATCCGCCCTGTCCAGGGCCTTTACCGTTTTGCCGAGCCGCTGCCCGGAGAGCGATGATTTGTCGTCGACGCCCGCCGTGTCCAGAAAGAGGACCGGCCCGAGCGGCAGCAGTTCCATCGCCTTCTCGACGACATCCGTTGTTGTGCCTGCGACCGGCGAAGTGATTGCCACATCCTGCCCCGATATCATGTTAAGCAGGCTGGACTTGCCCGTATTGGTCCTTCCCATTATCGCGATATGCAGCCTGTTGCCTTTAGGAGTCCCGTTCATTTCTTGTATTCCGTTTTATATCCCAGGGCTGTCAGGCGGTAAGGCGAAAGCGCCTGCTCCACCGCCTGCCTGTCAAGTTTCGTTTCCAGAAACATCCTCATGTCTTCCATCCCCGACTGCCCGAATTCCTTCAGCAGCGCGGAGGCCTTTTCATAACCTATTACCGGCAGGAGCGCGGTTATTATCGTGGGGCTCCGGTCGAAATACGCCCTGCACTTTGCTTCGTCTGCCCTGATATCTTTCACTGCTCCGGCCAGCATTGCATCCGTATTTGCAAGCAGTTCCAGGCTCTCCAGCAGGGCGTCGGCGAGGAGCGGCAGGAATTCCACGATCTGCAGCGTCCCGCGCGAAGCCGCCTCAGCAACGATTGAATCATTGGCCGTGACCTTTATGCCCGCCTGGATTGCCGCCTCCATCTGGACCGGGTTCACCTTGCCCGGCATGATCGAAGAGCCTGCCTGCAAACCCGGCAGATGTATTTCTCCCAGCAGGTTCAGGAGCCTCAGGTCGTTTGAAATTTTTATCAAATTCGCGGCATGGGCCTTGAGGATCCCCGAGACCTCCACAAACGGGTCGGCATTGGCTGTCTCGCCGGTGAGGTTCTCGCCGCGCGCGAGCCCCAGCCCCGTTACTTCGCGCAGTTTTTCAATCACGAGGAATATGTACTCGCGCGGCGCGGCAAGCCCGGTGCCCACGGCCGTCCCCCCGATGTTCACGACCCTCAGGCGCTCTTCGCATTTGAAGGTCCGCCAACGGTCGCGCGAGACCGCCTCGGAAAAAGCCGAGAATTCCGCCCCGAGCGTCAGCGGAACGGCTTCCTGCAGTTCGGTCCGGCCGACTTTGACTATTTTGCCGAACTCTTTCTCTTTCTCCTGGAAAGCGCCCTGCAGGGCCGCCGCCTTTTCGCTGACTCTGCGCAGCCCGTAAATTCCTGCGATTTTAATGGCAGTCGGGAAAGTGTCGTTCGTGGACTGGTGCAGGTTCACGTCATCCAACGGGTTTACCAGTGAATAATCCCCTTTCCGGCCTCCCATTATCTCGATGGCCCTGTTTGCGATCACTTCATTTATATTCATGTTGACCGAAGTCCCGGCCCCGCCCTGCAGGGCGTCGACCGGGAATTGGTCGGCCAGTTTGCCTTCCGCTATTTCGTCTGCGGCCTGGAGGATTGCTTTCGCCTTCTCCTCCCCGATATTTCCGGTTTGGAGGTTTGCGAGACAACACGCCTTTTTTACCAGGGCCATGGCACGGACAAGCGCCGGGTTGACGGGCCTCCCGATCAAGTGAAAATTCCGGAGGGCCCGCTCCGTGTGGATTCCCCAATAGCAGCCGGACGGCAATTCCAGTTCGCCGAACATGTCCTTCTCAACTCTGCTCATTTCAAACTCCAGCAGCCCCGAATCTGAAATTTCAAATTCACAAAAAAAGAGGCCTGATCTCAAAAGAAACCAGACCTCTATTGTTTTCAAGAAGTTCCAATCCCCCTTGAGGTCAGATTGAATCCTCCCCCTCAGGCCAATCTATAACAAGTTTACTTGCTGTTATGAGGCAGCGCGTCGCCCCTCTTCGTGTACCTGGTGTGAAGGAGCTTGTGCGACTTGTGCCCCAGCGGCTTCTCCAGGAACTTTTCGTAGATCCTGGTGATCGAGGGGTTCTCATGCGACTGGCGCTTGGCCTGCACGGAACCGTCGTCCTTGTACAGGGCGCCCGCCCTGAGCATCCGGATCTCGTTGCTCGTCGGAATCGGCGAACCGCCGCCCGCGATGCATCCGCCCGGACAACACATGATCTCGATGAAGGCGTAGTCCGCCTTGCCCTCTCTGATCTTGTCCATCAGCTTGCGGGCATTGCCAAGACCGTGCGCTACGGCTATCTTCACATCTCCCAAAGCGCCGACTTTGACGGTGGCTTCCTTCACTCCTTCAAGACCGCGCACCGGTGTGATGTTAAGGTCGGGAAGGTTCTCGCCCGTCACAACGGCGTATACCGTTCTGAGGGCCGCTTCCATGACGCCTCCGGTCGCGCCGAAGATAGTCGCCGCACCCGTGTACTCGCCCATGGGCGCGTCATGCTGCTCTTCCGGCAGATTATTGAAATCGATGCCGGCCTCTTTTATCATTCTCGCCAGTTCGCGGGTGGTCAAAACATAATCGACGTCCCGGTAGCCGCTTGAATTCATCTCGGGCCTCTGCGCCTCGAATTTCTTCGCAGTGCAGGGCATTATTGATACGCTCACGATGTCCTTCGGGTCGATACCGGCAAACTCTGCATAGTATGTCTTGGCAAGGGCCCCGAACATCTGCTGGGGCGATTTGCAGGTTGAGAGATGGTCCACCAGGTCCGGATAAAAATGTTCGCAGAACTTGATCCAGCCCGGGCTGCACGAGGTAATCATCGGGAGAGTCCCGCCCTCCTTCACCCTCTTGAGCAATTCGTTGCCCTCCTCGATGATCGTGAGGTCGGCTGTGAAGTTGGTGTCGAACACCTTATCGAATCCGAGCCTTCTCAGGGCCGCAATCATCTTGCCGGTAACCAGCGATCCCGGGGGCATCCCGAATTCCTCGCCCAGGGCCGCCCGGATGGCAGGCGCTTCCTGGACAACAACATGCTTTGTCGGATCGTTGAGGGCCTTCCAGACTTCTTCAACCTGGTCTTTCTCATAAAGGGCGCCGACCGGGCAGGCCATTACGCACTGGCCGCAGTTGATGCAGTTTGTTTCAGACAGGGGCAGGCCGAATGCCGGGATCACCCTGACATCGCTCCCCCGGTAGGCGGGCGTCAGCACGCTTACCGACTGGATCTTTTCGCAGACTGTCACGCAGCGGTGGCAGTTGATGCACTTGCGGCTGTCGCGGACTATCGAGGCGCTCGATGTATCCATCGCGGCCGCCTTGTCGAAAACCGGGACAGGGAATCTCACCTCTTTAACGCCCGCCGCTTCCGCCACTTTCTGAAGTTCGCAGTTGCCGTTGCGGATGCAGAAGTTGCATTCCGTGGGATGATTGGCGAGGAGCAGTTCCACTACCATCTTGCGCGCCGCCCGCACACGGTCCGTGCTGGTATGGACTACCATGCCCTCGCTGACCGGAAACACGCAGGAGGCGACGAGCGATCTCTGCCCGTCCACTTCAACCACACATACCCGGCAGGCGCCGGGGGTGTGGCCGATCTCGGACCAGGCGCAAAGGGTCGGGATTTTTATCCCGGCCTTTTTTGCAGCCTCAAGGATCGTGGTGCCGGCCTCCACCTCTACTTTACTCTTATCTATAGTCAAGCTTACCAAAGCCATATGTTTACTCCTATATTACAGACTCAATGTTAATCAGGAAATCTCCGCATCGCATCTCAGGCAGCGCATGGCCTCCAGGATTGCGTCCGCTTTGCCATATCCAAGTTCGACTTCCTTGAAACCCTTCTGCCGCTTCGCGACATCCAGTTCCGGCATAACGGCCTGGGGCCTTTCCTCGGTTTCCTCGTCAAATTCGAAAGGTATCTCGATGACTTCCTCGGGTGGGGCCTTGTACAGAGGCTCTCCATTGGCTGTCCTTATTGCCTTGTCCAGATCGTCAGCCGCCTGGTGCCCTGCCTGGATGGCCCCGATGACCGTGTTGGGACCGGTCACCGCGTCGCCGCCCGCGTAAACCTTCGCGCTGGTGGTCATGGATTTGCTGCCCTTCGTAAGATCGAAGTACGACCACTTGTTGACAGAGATACCGCTGTCTTTCGGGACAAACCCGAGGTCGGGGGCCTGGCCGATGGCCGCGATAACCGAATCGATGGAGATCGTGAATTCGGACCCGGGGACCGGCACGGGGCGCTTTCTGCCGCTTGAGTCGAAATCGCCGAGTTTCATCTTCTGGCAGGTGATGCCGCTGACCTTGCCGTTTTTGCCGATGACCTTTAACGGCGCGACCAGGTACTCGATCTTGATGCCTTCATGCTCGGCCGCCACGATTTCCTCTTCGGCAGCCGGCATGTCCTGGCGCAGGCGCCGGTAAAGGATGGTGACATCCGACCCGAGGCGCGCCGCACAGCGCGCGGCGTCGATCGCGGAGTTTCCGCCGCCGACCACCGCCACTTTGCTTCCCAGCGACTTGCCGCCCTTGGCTTTCGTCCAGGCAGCTTCGTCGATGTTGAAGTCGCGCAGGAATTCAACGCCGCCGTAAACGCCCTTCAAATCTTCGCCTTCCACGCCCATCCGCTGGCTCTTGTGGGCGCCGGGGGCCATGTAAATGTAATCGAACTGACTATTGAGTTTGTCAAAAGATATAGTTTTGCCCACCCTGGTATTGCATTTAATTTGCACTCCCAGGGAGGTGATGTCTTCAATTTCCTTCGCCAGGGTCTTCCTCGGCAGCCTGTAAGCCGGGATGCCGTAGCGCAGCATTCCGCCGGGCTCGGGGAGTTCTTCAAATACCGTCACACCGTAACCCCTCAACGCGAGGTCTCTTGCGAACGTCAGGCCGGCAGGGCCCGCGCCGACCACGGCGATCTTCTCTTTCCTGGTAACGGGCACCGCCTCCACCTTGGGCCGCGGAGCGTTATCGGTAATGAACCTCTTGAGGAATTTGATCGCGACGGGCTCGTCCAGCATACCCCTGCGGCACTTGGACTGGCACTTGTGATCGCACACCCTTCCGCAGACCGACGGGAAGGGGTTGGTCCTCAGCAGCATCTTGTATGCGTCCTTGAACCGCTCCGCCCTGACGAGGGCTATATATGCCGGGACATCCATGCCGACCGGGCACGTATGCTGGCAGGGGGACTTGAACATGGCAGAGCAAACGGCTGCCGGGCACTTCTTGTCCCTTATATGGGCCTCGTACTCATGGCGGAAATAACGGAGCGTGCTGAGCACGGGATTCGGGGCCGTCTGGCCCAGTCCGCACAGAGATGCATCCTTTATTATGGAAGCCATGCTTTCGAGGGTCTCTATGTCGCCTTCCTTGCCCCTGCCCTGGCAGATATCGGTAAGGATATCCAGCATCCGCTTGGTGCCTTCGCGGCAGGGAGTGCACTTTCCGCAGGACTCGTCCTGGCAGAAATCCATGAAGAACCGCGCCATATCGACCGCGCACTTGTCTTCGTTCAGGACGATCATACCGCCTGATCCCATGATGGCGCCCAGTTCGGCTACCTTCTCATAATCGATCGGCGCATTGAGGTGCTGGACGGGAATCATGCCTCCGGAAGGTCCGCCGAGTTGCGCGGCCTTGAAGGCCTTGCCCTTGGGGATCCCGCCGCCGATTTCGTAAACTATCGTACCGAGCGTTGTTCCCATGGGTACTTCCACGAGACCGACGTTGTTGACGTCGCCCGTGAGCGCGAAGACTTTTGTCCCCTTGCTTTTCTCGGTGCCGATGCTGGCGTACCAGGCGCCGCCCCTGAGGATTATCTGCCCGATATTGGACAGGGTCTCCACGTTGTTAAGGATGCTCGGCTTCTGCCAGAGTCCCGCTATGGCGGGAAACGGCGGACGGGGGCGCGGCATTCCGCGCTTTCCTTCAATCGAGGTCATCAGGGCTGTTTCCTCGCCGCAGACAAACGCCCCGGCGCCCTGGTAGATCTCGATGTCGAAATCGAACCCGGTGTCGAGGATATTCTTGCCGAGGAGGCCTGCTTCGCGCGCCTGGTTAATAGCTATGTTCATCCTGTGAATGGCCAGCGGATACTCGGCGCGGCAGTATATGTAACCCTGCCGGGAGCCGATTGCCTTGGCGGCTATCACCATGCCTTCGAGGACCGAATGCGGATCGGCTTCCAGGACGCTCCTGTCCATGAACGCCCCGGGGTCGCCCTCGTCGGCGTTGCACAGCACGTATTTAATATCGCCGGGGGACTTGGACGCAAACTGCCATTTGAGGCCGGTGGGGAAACCCGCGCCACCCCTGCCCCTCAGGCCCGACGTCAGGACTTCCTGAACGATTTGCTCGGGGGTCATTTCCGTAAGGGCCTTGGCCATTCCTGCGTAGCCGTCCCTGGCTATGTATTCTTCTATGTTTTCCGGATCGATGAGGCCGCGGTTCCTCAAAACGCGCAGTTCCTGATGGGCGAAGAACGGGATTTCCTGCATTGTCGGAATGACTTCCGCTGTCTCCGGCTCCCTGTAGAAGAGACTCTCGACCGGCCTTCCCTTGATGAAATGCTCTTCAACCATCTCCGGAATGTCTTCAGGCGTAATCTGCATGTAGATTAAACCTTCGGGATAAACCACCATGATCGGGCCCATTGCGCAGAACCCGTTGCACCCGGTCTCTACTACCTTGATCTCGTCAGCCAGCCCCCTGTTCTGAAGCTCGTCCACCAGGGCTTTCTTGACGGAGAGACTTCCGGACGCATGACATCCCGTTCCTCCGCAGACCAATAAGTGTGATCGAAATACCTTCATTTGGATTATATTCCTCCTTATTTAACGATCTCTTTGCCCCTGGCCAGAACAAAGGGAGTCTGAATTTCACCTTGCAGTACATGTCTTTTGAACACCTGGCGCATCTTGTTGGCGTCCATGTATTCGTATTTGATCGGCTCCTGGTCCAGGATTTCCACTGTAACAAGCGGTTCCCTGCTGCACAGGCCCATGCACCCGGAAGTCGTGACCGCGACGTCCGCAACACCGGACTCGGAAATCTCGCCCATCAGCGCATTGAGCACTTCGCGCGCTCCCGAGGCGATTCCGCATGTGCCCATGTGAACGGTTACCAGGGCCCGCCGGGTCCCTGCCCGCAGCCCTGTTTCCGCCTGGACCTTTTCCTTGATCTTCTTCAGGTCTTCAATTTTTAATTTTGCCATTGCAGTTCCCTCGCTTTTTTTCAGTTATATTTCTGAAGTATTTCCTTTATTTTTGCTGTCTTGACCTTGCCGTGGACGTTCTCGTCCACGACGATGACGGGCGCCAGTCCGCAGGCCCCCAGGCACCTGACCGTCTCGTATGTGAATCGCCGGTCTTCAGTGGTCTCGCCTTCGTCTATCCCGAATTCCTTTACCATCCCTTCGGCTATGCTCTTACCGCCCCTGACGTAGCAGGCCGTCCCCAGGCAGACCCGGACCGTGTGCCTCCCCCGGGGAGTCATGGTGAAAAAAGAATAAAAGGTTACCACGCCGTAAACCTGGGCCAGCGGGAGGTTCAGGCCCTCAGCTATCTTCTTCTGGACCGGCATGGGCAGGTACTCCAGCGCCATCTGCGCCTCTTCCAGAACGGGGATAAGGCCTCCCGGCCTGCCTTTGAAGCTGCTGATGATCTTCTCCAGCTTCGCAACTTGTTCCTGACTGAACTCTTTCAAAAGCTCGCCATTATCCATCTTTAAAACTCCTCCTTTGAGAAATCTGCACCTATTTCCGTTAATCCCTCCTGTACATTCTCTCGCAAGAAATGCAGGACTTCCGGGTGATTGATAGGTATATCCTTCAGTTGTTCTTTTATTTCCCTTGTGTCGAGCAGGTATGCCCGATCATTTTTCCTGTGCTCATAAATGAAATCCATTTGCGGATTCCCGATAATGAGTGCAATCAGTGTCCCTGTTATTTTTCCCAGAGGCTGCCTGTCAATATGGTCAAGCCCGAATTCGGCCCGGACCCGTGTGCCTTTTCCGATTTCAGATTCCAGGACGAAATTGCCCCCCGTCCTCTCGGCCGCTTCGGCCAGCATCGGCAGGCCCAGGCCCACCCGGCGGACTTTTTTTGACGTAAAAAAAGGGTCCAGGGCTTTTTCCCTGACCTCTTTCAACATTCCTGAACCGTTGTCTTTTATCTCCAGCACGAATCTGTTCGCCGGCAGGTTTTCTTTAACGGTGATCCGGACCAGGTCCGCGCCCGCCCTGATCGAATTCTCAGCTATGTCAAGTATGTGAAGCGATAGTTCCAGCACCTTGTCCCAGGACCATGCGCCCTTCCAGGCCTGCAAGGGCCTTCTTCAGCTCGCCAAGGCTCGCATCATGCATTCGTATGATTGTATACGCCTTGCCTATATCTTTAATAAAGTGGGCATCAGATGAGGTAATGAAAGGCATGCGGTAAAGTTCGGCAAACTCTTTTCTCGCCTCCGGTATTCCGGTGCGGGCCGAAATTTCAAGAGCATCAAGCCGGAGGTCCGGGGGAATGAACCCCAGTTGGCCGATGATGCTGAATGCCTCACGGTCAATATGCGAGGCGATTGCCAAACCGCCCAGATCGTGGATAACCCGTACCCAGTCCTCAAGGGGGCGGTTGGTCGCTCCTATTAACAGTTTTTCATTAAAACCTTCAACTTCGTCCAGATCGTTCACTATTGCCTGGCAGCCGAAGATCTCTTCTCTATTCGAGCCAGGCAGCGAATTGTAGACTAATTGCTGAATTTTGTAAAGATTTTCTATACTTTCAAAGAGCGCTGTTATATGGACTTCCTCCGAACTGGCTATCTCCATCCCCGGCAGGACCTTGATGGCGTACCTGGAAGCCGCCCGGATTACAAATTCTGTGTTCTCGGAAGAATTGTGATCGCAAACGGCAATTATATCGAGCCCTTGATCAACCGCCCTCTCAACCAGCGCCCGGGGGTACATGTCGAGGTCGGCGCATGGCGAAAGGCAGCTGTGTATATGCAGATCACAATTGAAATCCCGAAGCATTACTCAGGATTCATGGACCGGATTTGACCTTTGCGCATCCTTGCCGGTCCCCTTTCAAAAGAGCGTTCATTTTAATAGATCAGCCGATGAATCCTTCCCGCGATTTCGAATGCAGCAAGATCGGTCACCATGACCGGGATTCCCTCTTTAGCGGCCTTCTCTACTGTTTCCGGGGCCGGCTCGGCCCCCTGGACCAGTATTATGCCTGCAAGGTCTTTTAAACTGGCCACGGCAACAACATTCTGATGAGTCTGCCGGGTTATCCAGATATCGCCTTCCTTGCTGTTTGCAATCACGTCACTCAGGAGGTCCCCGACATACCCTCCCCTGACTTCCCTGTTGAGGCCGTCTTCACAGCATTTCAACCTGAGGTTGAGGTCTTTGACGATGCCTTCAAGTTTCAACAGCAAACCTCTAAATTGTAAGCCAGTATTCGGGATGGATCATTTTTTCAAGGTTGAAAACGTGCATCTTAACAGTGGTGCCCTGGCCTGGTACGGAGGTTATCTCAAACTCATCGGAATATTTTTTCATATTGCTCAGCCCCATCCCGGCGCCGAATCCCATCTCCCGAACCTGTTGAGTTGCAGTTGACCACCCTTCCTGCATGGCAAGCTCAATGTCCTCTATACCGGGACCTTCATCAACAGCCTGCACTTCAACCTGGTCGGGCGTGACCGAAATCCTTATCTCACCCTTCCTGGCATACGAAACGATATTGATTTCCGCTTCGTAAGTGACGATTGCAACTCTTCTGATTATGTTGTCGTTGATTCCTATGCCCTTGAGTATCCTTTTTATTTTCCCCGAGACATTTCCTGCTATACGAAAATTGCCTCCTTCAACAGCAAAGCTGTCTTCAAATCTTACGTCCGACATCCAATCGATCATTGCCGACCTGCACTATGCAGCCGACAATTCCTTTTTCATGCAGTCTCCCTGATGTTTCGAATAGAATGTATTTGGTCGTTAAAATTGGAATTTTAAGGTCCTGGGCGAGTTGGATGGTTTCTTGCGGGGGCCTTTTCCCCCTGACTAGAATAATTGCGGCAATTTCTAAAATATCGGCCGTCCTTACCACCTGCGGATTGGTAAGCCCTGTCAGAAGCAGGCTTCCGGCCTTGGCAAAGGCCAGAACGTCGCTCATCAGGTCGGCCGAGAAAGCGGTCAAGACTTCTTTCCCAAGCTGGTCCTCGCCTACTATTACTTCGGCGTCAAGTATGTCCCGAACATCGGAAAGGGTCACATTATCCTCCCGTTTCAATGCCATCCTGAAAAGGGTATTTTTCAGGAATTTCAATGAAATTAACTATCACAACCTATATACAGTGTCAATATATTTAATCGGCAAACTTGCCGTATTATTATTTTGTCCCAATCTCAAGTATATGTAATTATTCCTCTTTTTTTAAGGGTCAAAGCAGATATGAAGTATTTGATCTATTTTCTTGACAAGACCTTTTTTGTGTGAGATAGCTGACCAAGAGTCAGTTAATGACCTCTATTCACAAACGAAAAGGAGCTGCCTGTGGGCCTGGAGGAAAGAAGAAAAAAGGAGAGGCTGGCCCGGCGCAATCAGATCTTAAAAGCCGCCCGCAAATTGTTCTTCGACAAGGGGTTCAAACCTATCACCATAGACCATATCGCCCGCAAAGCCGAACTCAGCAAAGGGGCCGTTTATCTCTATTTCAACAGCAAGGAAGAGATCTATATCCAGATCCTCCTGGCGGATATCAATAAATTCAATCAAAAGGTGAATATTCCCCTCAATACGCAACTCACGGCTTCCGCATTATTGAAAGAGTTTTGCATGAACTATGCAATATTCTTCCTGGTCAACGGCGAGCTTTTCCGGATTTTGATGACTTACATGATCCACGCAGACGGCCTGAATTTTTCCGAAGAGCTCAATCGCAAGCTGATCAAGGAAGTCAATTTAACGATAGAGACAGTTGAGCGCATCCTGGTTTACGGGATCAACGAGGGAGAGTTTGACGGCGCGATCGAAGTCAGGGCAAACCGCAACGCCCTCTGGGGATTGCTCAATGGCGTTATCTCCCTTCACCTGTTCACCGGAAGCGAGGCAACGCGGTCCGAAAGGATCCTTTCAACACTGGAAACAAGCCTGGATATTTTTATCGCGGGACTGAATAACCGATCATAATCGAAAGGAGGAAAAAAAATAATGGGTAATATGCTGGTAAACGTCAGAGATCAAAAATTCGTCCTTTATGAGCAGCTGGGGATCGATAATCTCTTTGAGTCGAAAGCGTTCGCCGACTACTCCCGGGAAGTGGTCGACCTCATGTTGAGCGAGGCCGAGAAAATGGCCGTTGAAGTTTTACTGCCCGGCCGCAAGGAGGGAGACAAGGGCTGCACATTCAAGGACGGCAACGTGTCAATACCTGAAAGCTTCCATGACATGTACAAAAAGTTCATCGAGGGCGGCTGGCTGAACGCGATGAGGGAAGTTGAAGTGGGCGGCCAGGGGATGCCGATCACCCTGAGCACGGCCTGTTACGAGCTGTTTAATGCAGCCAATTTCCCGTTCATCATGTACCCGGGCCTTACGAACGGCGCCGCCGGCCTGATAGAACATTTCGGAACCGACCGGCAGAAAAAGCTGTACATGGAAAAAATGTATTCCGGACAGTGGGGGGGCACCATGTGCCTTACGGAACCCGGCGCCGGCACCGATGTGGGCGCCCTCAAGACCACCGCGAAACGGCTCCCGGACGGGACGTACAGCATAACGGGGACAAAGATATTCATCTCCAGCGGAGACCACAACCTCACTCCCAATATTATCCATCCCGTCCTGGCCAGGATCGAAGGGGACCCGGCCGGCACAAAAGGCATCTCCATTTTCCTTGTCCCGAAATACAGGGTGAACGAGGACGGCAGTACAGGAGAGCTCAATGATGTAAGGACCGGGAACATCGAGCACAAGATGGGCATCAAGGGCTCGGCGACATGTACGCTCAACTTCGGAGACGAGGGCAAGTGCATCGGCGAGCTCCTCGGCGAAGAGCGCAAGGGAATGAAAATCATGTTCCAGTTAATGAATGAGGCCCGGCTGGAGGTAGGGCTGCAGGGACTGGGTTGCGCGTCGACAGCTTACGAAAACGCCGTTGAATACGCTAAAAACCGCATCCAGAGCGCGCCCCTTTGGGAAATGGCCAACCCGGATGCCAAGGCAGTGCCTATCATTCAGCATCCCGATGTGAAGCGCGTCCTGCTCTGGATGAAGGCCCACATCGAGGGCATCCGCGCCCTGAATTACTACGCCGCGTACTGCATGGACATGGCAAAGGCGGCGGTATCTAAAGATGAGAGAGACAAATGGCAGGCCCGGCTTGAGCTGCTCATCCCGGTCTGCAAGGCATACTCTTCGGAAAAGGCCTTCCAGGTCTGTTCCAAGGCAATAGACATCTATGGAGGATATGGTTACTGCTCGGAATATCCGGTGGAGCAGGCCCTTCGCGACAGCAAGATCACGACTATTTATGAAGGTACCAACGGGATCCAGGCCCTCGACCTGGTGGGCAGGAAGATCGGCGTCAAGAAGGGCGCCCACCTGATGGCCCTTTCCAATGAAATTACCGCAGACATTGCAGAGCTCAGGGAAAACCAGGAACTCAGCAGCTACGTCAATTATCTTGCAGAAGCCCATAACGGCATGATCGACCTGACCATGAATTTCTTCAAACTTGGCAAGAGCGCGGGATTCCTTATCCCTGTCCTCAATGCCCAGCCCTATCTTGAGCTTTTCGGCGATGTGGCAATCGGATACCTGCTGATGAAGGCCGCCGGGACAGCCATGAAGAAACTTGACGATATTTACACGGAGAAAGGCGCCAAGGGCTCCCGGGCAAAGCAGCGGGCGCTGATGCACGAAAACCCGGATGTGGCATTTTACCAGGGGAAAATAGCGGCGGCAAAATTCTTCGCGGTCAACATCCTCTCGACGGTCAGGGCCAGATGCGAGGCGATCAAGGCCGGCGACAGGGTCCCCATCGAAATGCCCGAGGAATGTTACGCAGTGTAGAATGTGATCCGAAAATCAATAATGCTAATCCAAGGAGGAAAATATGCCGTTTGAAATCAAGAAAGCTGCTGTCCTCGGGGCAGGAGTCATGGGGGCCGGGATCGCGGCCCACCTGGCGAATTGCGGAATTGAATGCCTTCTGCTCGATATCATCCCTTTCGAGCTGACCGAAAAAGATAAGCAAATGGGGCTGACGGAGAAAAGCCCCGAATGGCGCAACCGGTTTGCCAACAATGGTTTGAGCGGGGCGTTAAAATCAAAGCCGGCGAGTTTTTATTCCAGGAGCCTGGCCCCGATGGTGAAGACCGGGAACTTCGAAGACAATCTCGGCTGGCTGAAAAATGTCGACTGGGTGGTAGAGGTCGTTATCGAAAACCTCAAGATCAAGCAGGACCTGCTTGCAAAAGTGGAGAAGGTCATCGGGCCCGGCTGCATTGTGACGACAAATACTTCGGGTATCCCGATTTCCGACATCTCAGCCAACTTCGGCCCCTCGCTCAAAAAGCGTTTCCTGGGGACCCACTTTTTCAATCCTCCCCGTTACATGAAACTCCTGGAAGTAATTCCCGGGAAGGAAACTGATAAAGAGGTCGTCGACTACATGGTCCGCTTCTGTGAGGAAGTGCTCGGCAAGGGCGTTGTCGTATGCAAGGACGTTCCCAACTTCGTCGGCAACCGCATCGGCGTCTTCGATATTTCCAACGCCATCCATATAATGACAGAAAAGGGACTCAAGATCGAAGAAGTGGATGCCATTATCGGTAAGGCGCTCGGAAGGCCGAAATCTGCCGTTTTCG
>JBDKTK010000243.1:0-5808 GCA_039680225.1 Syntrophaceae bacterium | reverse complement strand
TTGGTCCCAGGGGTCGTCCTCGAAAAAGAACGCGGTCTGCCTGATGCAGGGTATGCCCCGGCGAAGTTGGTTCCCGTCAATCGAGGAGAGGTCCACCGTCTTTACGTTCAAGTCTTTCACGAGGCGCTCCCTGATCAGGAAGAGGGGCCTGAAAGCAGTAATTATATGTTTGCTTTGGGGGTTCTTCCCGATAGCATCATTTATAACGCCTTCCATTCGGGAAGTTTTTGGATATTGTTTAGATGCCAAATATTTCTCCTTATAACGTGCACATACGCGCGAATTCGATTTCAGGCTTTCTCGATCCTGACGGCGCAGGCCTTGTACTCCGCAGTCTGCGAGACAGGGTCGAAGGCGGGGTTCGTCAGCCAGTTGGCGCACGTTTCGCGGAAGTGGAAGGCCATCCATACCACCCCTGGGGGTATCCGGTCGGATACTCTGGCCTTTACTTTCACCGCCCCCCGCCTGGAAGCAACCCGGATCATCTCGCCCTGGGCGATGCCGAGTTCCGCTGCATCAAGCGGCGATATGTCCGCAGTCTCCTCGCTCAGGATCTCGTTGATGCCTGCGGCCCGGCCCGTCTGGGTGCGCGTGTGGTAATGATAGAGCCTCCGTCCAGTGCTGAGGACAAGCGGATATTCCCTGTCGGGGACTTCCGCCGGGGGTGTCCAGTCAACAGGGACCAGAGCGCCCATTCCCGCCGTGAATCGCTCCTTGTGGAGGGTGGGCGTTCCCGGATGCTCTGCGGTTGGCACCGGCCACTGGAGCCCGTCCCCGTCAATGCGGCTGTATTTGACTCCCGCCATGGAGGGGGCAAGCACCGAAATCTCATTGTCCCAGAGTTCCCGGGCGCTGTCCGACTTCCAGACGTGGCCAAAACGCCGGGCTATTTCCCTGAATATCCACCAGTTGGGCTTCGCCTCTCCCGGGGGTTGGCTGGCGGTGCGAACCCGGCTGATGCGGCGCTCGCTGTTGGAGAAAGTGCCGTCGTTTTCACTCCAGGCCGCCGCGGGCAGAATAACATCGGCAAACCGCGTTGTTTCCGTCGGAAAAATATCGTGGCAGACGATGAACTCGGCCGCTTCCAGGCAGTGTTCCACGTGCCGGATGTCCGGTTCCGTGTTGGCCAGGTTTTCCCCGAAAATGTAGAATGCCTTGACCTTTCCGCTGGGCAGGCCCTCCATCATCTGGGGGATCATGAGGCCGGGCTTGTCCGGAAGGGAATCAACTCCCCAGGCCTTCTCAAACTTGGCCCTCGCCTCGGCATTGTCGACCCGCTGGTAACCCGGGAAGACGTTCGGCAGAGCGCCCATGTCGCAGGCGCCCTGGACGTTATTCTGTCCTCTCAGAGGGTTGACGCCCGCGCAATCGAACCCGACATTGCCCAGGAGCATTTGCAGATTCGCGCAGGACAGCACATTGTTGACTCCGCAGGTGTGCTCGGTTATGCCGAGAGTGTAAATAAGCATGACCGGCTTGACTGATGCAAGCCGCCGCGCAACGTCCCGGATCATATCCGCGCTTATTCCGCTGATTTCGGCCGCCCTTTCCGGCGGGTACTCCATGACCTTGGCCTTGAGCTCATCAAACCCGCTGCAGCGGGACTGCACATATTCCTTGTCGTAGAGGCCCTCGGTGATGAGGACGTTCATGAGGCCGTTGAGGAAAGCAATGTCGCTGCCCACCCTGATGGGGATGTGAAGCGATGCCATATCGGCCAACGCCGTCCTGCGGGGGTCGGCCACGAACAGGGGGGCGCCGGCCAGGGCCGCCTGCTTTACAAAGTAGGCCGCCACGGGATGGGCTTCCGTCATGTTTGAACCGATGACAAATATCATTTTAGCCTTCGCAAAATCGGAGAAGGAATTTGTCATGGCGCCCGAACCGAATGATTTCGCCAGACCGGCGACGGTGGGCGCGTGTCAGGTTCGCGCGCAATGGTCTATATTGTTTGTCTTGAACACCGCCCGGAAGAGCTTCTGCATCTGGTATGAGTCTTCGTTGATGCTGCGGGCGCAGCTGACGCCGGCGATTGCATCAGGCCCGTGTTTTTCGATCACCTCTTTGAATTTGGAAGCGACGAGGTCAAGCGCTTCGTTCCAGGAGGCTTCGCGGAATTGCCCGTTTTCGCGGATCAGGGGGGTTTTGAGCCTCTCTTCGGAATAGAGGAAATCGTAGCCGAACCGTCCCTTTACGCACAGCCTCCCGTTATTGGGGAGCGCGTCTTCGACAGCCGTGACCTTGACGATCCGGCCGTCCTTGACGTGCAGCCACATCTGACAGCCCACACCGCAGTAGGGGCAGGTTGTCCGGATTTTCTCCGTCTCCCAGGGGCGGCCGAGCCCCTTCGTCTTTTTTTCCTTCAGGGCCCCGGTGGGGCAGACTTCAACGCACTGGCCGCAAAAGACACAGTCGCTGTCAATATAGGGCTTGTCGCCTCCCGTGACCACCTTGCTGTCCTTGCCCCTGTAGCCGAGGCTTATGGCCTGGTTGACGACGAGCTGATTGCAGGCCTGGACGCACCGGCCGCAGAGGATGCACCGGCTGAAGTCGCGGACTATGAAGGGGTTTAAATCGTCCGTGGGATAGAAATCATCTTTCTTCGGGAAGCGGCTGCCGTCGACCTGGTATAAATAGGCCAGGTCCTGCAGCCCGCAGTTCCCGCTGGACTCGCACAGCAGGCAATCGTGCCGGCCGGCCGAAAGGAGGAGTTCGATGCTCAGCTTGCGGGCAGTGTGGATTCGCGCCGTGTTTGTCAGCACCTCCATCCCCGGGGTGACGGGGGTCGAACAGGACGCCATGAGCGTGCGGGCCCCCTTGACCTCGACAAGGCAGATCCTGCAGGCGCCCGAGGGCGCTACTCCCTTGAGGTAACAAAGGGTGGGGATATGGACCCCGTTGTCCCGGGCGGCATCGAGAATCGACTGCCCGCTTTTGAAAGGAACTGTCCTGCCGTCCAGACTGAAAGTAATGTCACCCATAATTTCCTCCTTAGATGATTCTCCAGCAGAAAACTATATGTCATAAATGCTATATGTCACAAATGGCATACTACCGTTGCTAAATACCCGAGCATGTCCGGCCTGTCAACGTCTTTTTCCGCAAGATTGCCGTTTAACTTGATTATCGGTGGTCCCATATGGTAAAAGTTTCTCTCATTTCATGAGTTTACTGCCATTGAGGATGGGACATGACCCTGGAAATCAAATACAAGATCTGGCTGGAAGCAAACAGCCGGGTCGTGTTCGGCCAAGGGCGCAGAGAACTGCTGGAGGCAATTGAGGAATGCAAGAGCCTCAATGCCGCGGCAAAGAAGTTGAACATGTCTTATAGGGCGGCGTGGGGCAGGCTCAAAGCCTCCGAAGAACGTTTGGGGGTCAAACTGGTGGACCACGTTGCGGGCGAGGCAATGCATCTGACAAAGGAGGCCCGAACGCTCCTGGCAGAATTCAAAGCCCTGGAAGAACAATTAAAAATCCTGGTCCTGAAGGCCGGCCCGAAACTGAACCAGTTCGGCAGCGACAGACCCAGGTCCACTCCCTCCGCGAGAGTTCATTCCAAGACCAAATGAGCGCATGTCCAGCGGTGCACAGCGACATTGCAGGAACATGCAGCTGGTTCCCATTAATACGGCTCATTGTGAAAAACCGGCTTTCAGATTATAGTTATATAAAGAAGAACTGCAGCTCATGGCAATATGAGGTTGAAAGGTTGTAATTATGCGTGTTTACATCGGCTTTGACGATACCGATACCATTGACTCCGACCGGGGGACGGGAAAGCTGGCCCGGTGGTTTGAAAAGGCTGTTCCTGAAGGCTGCCGGTCCCGGGGCGTTGTGCGCCAGCAGCTCCTGGTGGACCCGGCAATCCCTTATACGTCACACAACAGTTCTGCGTGTGCAGTTGTGGATTGCGGGGACCGTTCAAGTGTGAAATTGCTGGTCCAGGGGGCCGTTGCCCATATAGAGCGCTATTCTTTTCCGGGAAGCGACCCCGGCCTCTGCGTTGTCAGCGATGAAGACCCCTGCCTTCCGGACCTGACGCGTTTCGGCTTTGCCTGCACGGGCAGCATCATGACCCAGGCAGATGCGCTGAAAGCCGCGAGCGGGGCCCACTTGTCGGGCCACGGGGGGACAAATGACGGCATTATCGGAGCGGCGGCAGCTGTGGGCCTCACAGCCCACGGGTGGAGCGGGCGGTTTATTGAATGTGGAGGATTGCGCGATTTCCCCCCGGTCATTTCGGTCGGGGCTTTGGCGAAAGCAGGTATCCGTGTCATATCCATCGACAGGAATGCCCGGGTGCCTGCCCGCGACGACATGATTGAAACTTACGGATGGTTAAGGCCGAGACTGCTCGGAGGCAGAGCGGTCCTGCTGGTCAATGAGAAAGGGGAAAAAGGGGACCGTTTGTGGGAATCGATCGGCAAGAAACGAAGTGCGAGAACAAAGGAGGTAAAATAAAATGGCGGGCAAAATTTTTTACCGGGAGAGGCAGAAGGTCACGGAAGGCAAGAAGCAGCCGCGGTTTATGCTGGTGGCAGTGGCCGATCTTAACCTGAAAGTCTACGGCAAGCACCTGAGGAGAAGCGAGCTTGACCAGATTGCTTCGTCAGTAGGGGCCGAACTTGTATTGCTCACCCACGGGGACAAGAAATACAAGGATGATGATGAAGTCGAAGTAAAGGACTGACCTGAGATATTTTACAAAAAGGTAGACTGCAATGACACTTGTCAGAGAGCGGGACGGCCGGCGTTTGCATGTCAAAAGCAAGCTCATGGGCGAGAGCCTGGTCAGCAAATCATTCATAGACGGGTTGCCGGTAGCGCCCCAGAAAAAACTTTTTCCCGATGTAAATATATTGAAAATCGGCGGACAGTCGATCTGTGACCGGGGCAAGAAAGCGCTTCCCGCCGTCATCGACGAGATTGCGGAGAACAAGACCGGCCACAAGATGCTGATAACGACGGGAGGGGGCACGAGGAGCCGCCATATTTACGCCATCGGCCTCGAACTCGGCATGCCCACGGGTATCCTCGCCAAATTCGGCAACTCCATATCCGAGCAGAACGCGCTGCTTGTCACGATGCTCCTGGCGCCGCACGGCGGGATCAAGATCGGGCACGATGAAATTGTCAAGCTTACGAGCTACTTCGTGCAGGGCTGCATCCCGGTGATGCACGGCATGCCGCCGTACGATTACTTTGCCATCCCGCCGGCAAAAGGCCGGATCCCGCTGCACCGCACGGATGTGGGCACGATCATCATGGCGGACCTGATCGGGGCCAGGAGCTGCATTTTTATCAAGGACGAGCGGGGCCTGTACACGGGCGACCCGAAAAAGAACCCCAAGGAGAAATTCATTCCGGAAATCGGCGCCAGGGCCCTCATGAAGAAGGACCTCGACGACCTGATCATCGAGCGGCCGTGCCTGGAAATCCTCCAGAACAGCGAGGTCCTCGACCGGATCGTTATCATTAACGGCCTGGAGAAAGGCAACATCACCCGCGCCCTGAAAGGCGAGCCTGTCGGCACTGTGATTTACAAGGAGTAGGCATTTCCCGTTTCAACGTGCTTGGCGCTGCATGAATAGTTCTGATCGATTGCTGCAGGAGATTTGAGTCATGGATAATCCGGACAGGGCAGGCAAGGTGCAGGATGCCATGCGGGCTTACGGCGCTTGGTGCGAAATGAAGGCCCGCGAGGGCTGGAGCAGGGAGCAGTTGATCGAGTACCAGGGCATGCAGCTGGCCCGCCTCGTCCGGCACGCCTGCGCCAAGTCTCCTTTTTACCGCGAGCTTTATAAAG
>JBDKTK010000242.1:0-15149 GCA_039680225.1 Syntrophaceae bacterium | reverse complement strand
AACTCCGTCCGGAGGCAGGCCGGGAGAACTGAGCGGCGAATTCAAGGAACTGCTTGAAGAGCCGCCGGCAATATGATTCCCGATTGTTTTCCTGCAAAGGAATTGACATATGAAAAAGGCCTTTACCGGTTTGCTGGCATTCCTGATCGTGATCTGTTCCTGTCCGTTTTCTTCAGCTTCCGATAAATACATGGATGTCCAGACCGGGGATGAGCTCTACGCCTGCAATTGCGGGAAAAATTGCAGCTGCCGGAGCATGGCGAAGGCGCCGGGGAACTGCACCTGCGGGCACGAAATGGTCAGGGCCAGGGTAGTCAGGTCGGCCGGGGACACCGCCATTTTGATTTCCGACGCCTGGGGCGGCATGAGGACCTTTAAAATCGTGGGCAGGTACTCATGCGACTGCCCGGACTGCAGCTGCGGCATGGTGAGCCAGGAACCCGGAAAATGCTGCTGCGGAGTGGAAATGAAATAGTAAAAATGAGCTAACCCGCTTTCCTGCCGGGTTTGCGCGGAGCGGTAATCTTTACTCTGGTCCATTCGCCCGGTCTCGAATTAATGGTGAGCTGCCCGCCGAAATGCTTCAGGCGTTCCCTGATGCTGAAAAGCCCGAAACCGCTCTTCAGGTCCGTGTGGAACACGTTTTTCAGGTCAAGGCCTATGCCGTTGTCTTCCACCTTTACCCGGACCGCTCCATTTCTTTCTGTAACTTCCACAACGGCTTTCTGCGCCCGGGAATGCTTGACCACGTTCATCAGCAGCTCCCTGGCCGACTGGAAAAGGAGGACCTGGATTTCGTGGGCCAGGGGAAGGAAATGTTTCCCGGCATGGAATTCAATTTTGATTCCGTGCTGGGTTTCGACCTGCTCCGTGAGCCATTCCAGTGCGGGGATGAACCCAAGCTCGTAAAGGACGGGCGGGCTCAACTCCGCCATGATCAGCCTCGCCTGGGAGATTGACTGGGCAATCATGACCTTGAGCTCGTTCATTGCCTGAATCCCGTCCTCGTTGATATGGTCGCACAGAATCTCCGTTTTCATTTTGGCCGCGGCCAGCGTCTGCACGACGCTGTCGTGGAGGTCGGCGGCGAAATGCTGGCGCGAGCGCTCGTCGGCAAAAACTATCTCCGAGGCCATGGCCCGGAGCTTCTTGTGCGCCGATCGCAGCCTTTTTTCCATCCGCTTGCGTTCTTCAATTTCAGCCAGCAGCGACTTGTTTATCCCGGCAATCTGCGCGGTCCGCTCCCTGACCATGGATTCCAGCCTGTGGTGGTCCGTTTGGATGGCCTCTTCGGCCCGTTTCAGATCGGTGATGTCCCTGACAACGGCCTGGAGCACCTTCCTGTTTTGGATTGTCATCACGGATAAGACAACGTCCGCAAGAAAAGTCCGGCCGGACCGGCGCATATGCGTCCATTCAAAATGCTCATATCCCCTGTCCAGGGCGGTCCGGATATGCTCGACGGAAACTAGGAAGGATTCCCTTCCGTCCGGCTGCAGGAAGGGAGAGATATCGGCGGGATGAGTCTTTATCACGCTATCCCTGTTTTCGTGCCCGAACATTTTGAGCGCCTGCGAATTACAGTCCAGGAAACCGCTTTCATCGAGCAGCATTATCGCGTCGTTGGAGCCCTCGAAGATGGCCTTGAACTTTTCCTCGTTCTCCCTCAGGTCCTCCTCCGCCTGCTTGCGTTTTGTAATGTCGCGCATGTAAACGCAGTATTCGTGCGCCAGGGGATAGAAGTGGTACTCGTGCCATTTGCCCGTGACCGGCGAGATCGACTCGAAATGGGCCGGTTCTTTTGAAGTGGCCGAATCCATGTACCGCCTGTATATTTCGGTATCCCTGAGCTCCGGGAAAACATCCCATAACACTTTGCCGAGCAGTTCCCGCCTGGTTTTTCCAACCGCCTTTTCGGCTTCCGGGTTCAGGTTCGTGTAGCGCCACTCGCTGTCGTAAGTGATAAATATATCGGTTATGCTTTCCAGGATTGTCTTTATTTTTTTCCTGGAATGGAGCAGCTTCTCCTGGACCTTCCTGCTTACCGACACGTCCTGGACCAGGAGTGTTATCGGCCCCGGAAGCCCGCCTGTGTCCCGGAAAGGCGAGCTCTGCACCCTTACCCAGACCTCGCCGCCCTGCTTGCGGACAAACCGGGTCTCGATCGAACCGGCCTTCTCCCGGCATTCGATCATCTTCCTGACGAACAGGTCGTTCCTGGGGATCTCTTCAGGGTGGACAAGCTTGAAATATTCCAGCGCGGCAAGTTCCCCGGCGGAGTAGCCCGTGATCTCGCAGAATTTCCGGTTTGCCCTTATCAGAAGGCAGTCAGCGGGGTTGATCTGTGCGGCGCCGAAGGCGTAAGGCTCGAACGACATGGAAAACCTCGGTTTCGCTTAGTCAGCTCAAGCAAACAGGATCACGTACTTTAATCAAGAATATATTGAGAGAATTTAATGATATCTGTCCGGTTCCCGGGGAGGATACCCGGTCATTGCGAACGATGTTTTATGGGCTAAATCAGGATGGCGGAAATGTCAAGGGGAAAATAGTTGAAGCTTGCTTAATCTGAAACAGGTTACAAAACCAGGAGGGACCCTTTCCGGAGCATTTTCCAGCAGAGCGATTCGGCGACAGGCTCCGAGCAGACTATGTCGGATGCCCCGGCCCGCGCATGGTAAAGGGAATAATACGCCGGGTTGCCGCTGTATTGCCGGTAGGCGAGCAGGCCCTTTTCGCCGGCCAGCAGGCAATTGAGGGATGTGAATGCATTCTCGCGGCAGATATGCCCGGCCGAGTGTCTCAGCGCAGCTTTGATCCCCAAATGCAGATGGCTCATTATGAAATGGAAATATACCTCGGTATCGAGGGCGCGCCCGATTCCGGAAGGCTTTACTTTCAAGAAGGGCAGCAGGGACTTGTAATCGCTGATGGTCCCGTTATGCGCGAACATGAAATTATCATGCAAAAAAGGATGGGCATTTTCGGATGTGGAGGTATGCGGCCAGGCGCTTTTGCGCAAGTGGACGATGACAACCGGAGAGCCGTCCGCATCCCGGCTGAGCCTGCGGAAATCCTCTTTGTCCCGGAGGATGGACGAGGCCGTTTTATGCAGGACGGCCCGGCCGCGCCTGTAATACCCGATGCCCCACCCGTCGTTATGGCCGGGCGCCGACCCTTCGGGGACTTTCCCTTCTTCCGCCAGAAGCGAAAATTTTTCCAGCAATCCCTCGTGCTCGCGGCGGCTGTAGTTCCTGATCCCGATCATCCTGCACATGGCCGCCCGCTCAGTAGAAGAACAATTTGACGGCCAGCACGGCGACAGTCATGCCGATCAAGTCGGCGATCAGGCACACGGGCACAAGGTATTTTGTCTTCTTGATGCTCACCGCCCCGAGATAGACAGCCAGGACGTAGAAGGTCGTCTCCGCGCTGCCCATGATGACGGCGGAAATCCTGCTCGCGGCGGAGTCCGGCCCCGTCGCCTTGATAACTTCCGTGAACGCGCCCAGAGAGGCGCTCCCCGACAGCGGCTTGATCACCGCCACCGATAATACCTCCGCCGGGACGCCTATGTACGAAAGCGCGGGGGCAAGGGCGCCGCTGATCATCCCGAAGGCGCCGGATGCCTGGAAACACTTGATCGCAATGAAGATCGCGAGAATGTACGGAAAAATCCTGAGGACGACCGAGAACCCGTCTTTCGCCCCGGTGACAAAAGAGTCGAACACCGGCACTTTCCTGTACACGCCGTATGCTACGACGAACAGCAGGAAAACCGGGATAATCAGCCTTGAGACGAGTGCGACTATTTCCATAATCCGGATATTCTTCTGAAGACAAAAAGCGCGGCAACTCCCGAAAGGGCCGTCATCACTGAGGCAATCAGGATCGGCAGGATTATGCCCGAGGGGTTTGCCGAGCCGTAATCGGCGAGCATGCCGATCACCGTAAAAGGTATAATTTGGATGCACGCGGTATTGAGGACGATGAAGAGCATCATCTCGAAAGTCACGCTCTCCTTTTCCGTATTAAGGGTCTGCAGGTCCTGCATGGCCTTGATCCCGAGGGGGGTCGCGGCGTTTCCGAGCCCGAACATGTTGGCGAGAAGATTGAGCGTGATGGAAGTGATCGAGGGATGGTCGGGAGGGATGCCTTTAAAAAGCCGGGACATGACAGGGCGGAAAAAACTGGAAAACCTGTATATCAGGCCCGAATCCTCGATTATCTTTGTTATCCCCATCCAGAGGGCAATTATGCCGAGCAGGAACAGGGAGACCTCCACGGCGGATTTTGCGGCTTCGAATATGGCCTTTGTGAATTCGCCGGCCGTGCCGCTTATCAGGGCGAAAACGGCGCTCACCAATATCAGGATGACCCAGATGGCGTTCATATATGGAGCCCCTCTCGAAAGTTCAGTCCGGCTGCCCTGCGCGCCGGGCGCCGCCGGACTGCTGCCACCTTATAGCAACCAAACGGGCATTAATCAATAAATGATGAATTGCAGGAGATTGATTTTCTGCAGGGGGCCCCTTTGCGGGCGGGGATTAGCTGCCCAATTCCTCGCGAATGGCCCTGGCAATCGTTTTCATGAGATAGGGTTTCTTGACATAGCTGCCGGCGCCCAGGCCCTGGGCCTCTTTGACCCTGTCCGTTTCCGAAAAGCCGCTGACGATTATCGCCTTCTGCCCGGGGCGGATTTTCTTGACCTCCCTGAACGTGTCGAGACCGTCCATTCCGGGGTCCATTATCATGTCAAGCAGCATCAGGTCGACTTCCCTGGTTTTGAGAAATTCAACGCATTGCTCCCCCGAACTGACTGTAAACACGGTGTATCCGAGCGTGGTCAGCAGCAGCGAGGCATAATCCCTTTGCTCCTGCTTGTCGTCAACGACCAGGATTCTCTCGCCGTTTCCCCGGATGAGCTCCATTTCAAGCTCGGTCTCGCCCGGCAGGGTTTTGCCGGAAGCCGGAAAATACAGCAGGAATGTGGAGCCTCTGCCCTCTTCCGATTTCACTTCCACGTGGCCCTTGTGGTCCTTGACGGCATACCAGACAACGGAAAGCCCCAGCCCCGTGCCGCTTTTCCCCATTTTCTTCTTCGTGAAAAACGGCTCGAAAATATGGTTGATGAACTCCCCTGGGATGCCCATGCCGTTGTCCGTGACCTCGAGGACGATGTAATTGCCTTCCCGCAGGTTTGAATCGGGCAGGTCGCGGTCGATGTAGACATTGTATGTGCTGAGATGAATTTCCCCCTCCGTTCCCTCCCTGATGGCCTCATAAGCGTTGCTGATCAGGTTCATTACGGTTTTCAGGAGGTGGGTCCGGGAACCGTTCATGTTCAAAAGGTTCTTTTCCAGCGAGGTTTCAATTCTGATCCTGGGGTAAAAACCCTCCACCATGTGAAATTTGGCGGAGTTGAGGTATTCCCAGATTATCTCGTTGAGATTGAGCGTCTTGTCCTCCATTACCCCGCGCCTGGTCATGGCCAGAAGGTCCTGGACGATATCGGACGCCATCTGGGCGGACCTCAGGATGCTGTTCATTTTTTTCGGGAGTTCGTTGAGGAATTTATTTATTTTTTCCGGGTCCGGGAGTTCCTTGAGCGCGTTCACCTGCATCAGGACAATTTCCGGATAGCCGACGAGGCCCGAAAAGACATTGTTGAGATCGTGGGCGACGCCCCCGGCAAGAAGCCCGAGGGATTCCATTTTCTCCGCCTGCTTGAGCCTCACCTCTTTTTCCAGCAGTTCGCGTTCGGCCCTTTTCCTGTCGGTTATGTCGACAATTGAGGCCAGGCTGTCGGTCGTCCCCGGGATCAGGGTTATGTGCATCAGGGCGTCTCTTTCCCTGCCCCGGGTGTCGAAATAACTGAAATCGTAAACCCGGGGCGCATACTCGTCCGCCCGGCGTGCGTAATGGTAAGCCTTCATTTTTTCAAGGTGCTTCTCGGGAACGAATTCAGTCCAGCTCTTCTTGTTCTCGACGTCTTCCCTTTTTTGACCGATCATTTCTTCAAAAACCGAATTGATCAGCTTGATCCTGGTATCTTCGCCGACAATGAGGGTGGCCGCACCCGTGTTTTCGAATATTGCGCGGTACAGGTTTTCCGATTGCCTCAAGGCCTCTTCGGCCTTTTTCCTCTCGGTGAGGTCTTTGCCTACGGATTGATATTCCAGCAGCTTCCCGTTTGCATCAAAAAGCGGGATATCCGTCCAGGTGAACCACCGGGAGTCGTTTTCAGTTTTCATTTCAATTTCGATGCTGTTGATTGTCGGGTTTTTCGATAATCTCTTGAAAATCGGGGCGATTTCGTTTCGCACATCTTCAGGCGCAAGCTGCAGCCAGACCGTGCCCAGGAGCTCGTTTCTTTGCCTGCCGAACAGCCTGCAATAGCTGTCATTGACGTAAGTCAGCCGGCAGTCCCTGTCCCAGCGGCATATGGGATCGGTCTGGTTCTCGACCAGGGTGCGGTAAAGTTCTTCGCTTTTCTGCAGCTGGCTCTCGAGCTGCTTGCGTTCCGTGACGTCGCGGATCGTCTCTATTGAACCGGTGATTTCCCCCTTGGTATCGTAAATGGGCGCGGCTTTTGCCCAGAGGATCCTTTTCTGCCCTTTGACCATGGGGGCGTCGGTCTCCACTACCAGGAGATTTTTTTCGTATTCCAGAAAAGTGTAGCTGTTTTCTGTCTTCGCTTCCGGCCTGAGCGCGAGGTCGGCGAGGATCGGGCGCCTGCTGCCGTAAAAGGGAAGGGCGTATTCATAAAGGCCCTTGCCGAGAATCGTTTCCGCATCGACGCCTGTCATGTTCACCATTTCCTTGTTCCACGCCAGCACGGTCCCGTCCTTGCCGATTACCATAGTCGCATCGGGCAGGAACTCTATAACGGAAGCAAGCTGCTGCTGCGATTCCCTGATCCGCTCTTCGGCGGCGAACCTTTCCGTGACATCCATGGAATTGCCCAGGATGGCCCTCCTGCCCTTGTATATTATGTAAGAGACGGTTTCCATTATCCACCTGGGCTTGGCCGACCTGGTCAGGATTCTGTACGTATAGGGAGAGGTGCTGTAGCCCTTGAGCATATTTCTCGACAGTTTCTTCACCTTTTCCCAATCCCCGGGGTGGACTATGCTTTGGGCGGTTTTCCCGACGACCTCCGCGGGAGAATATTCCGTGGAAGCGGCGGCGTTCGGATTTATATATTTGAATACCCCGTCCTGCAGCACGTAAAGGCCCGCAAAAGATTTTTCGGAAAGGGTCCTGTAAAGGTCCTCAATCGCCCGGCGCCCGGTAATGTCCTCGATGACTCCGTCGATCCAGATGACCCTCCCATTGCCTTCGAGCCTGGCCTTGGCGGTTATTGACGTTATCACGAAAGACCCGTCCTTCCTTCTCAGGGTCATTTCCTTGTTCCTGATCCCCTCCCTGTTCCTGATCGAGGCCAGGAAGTCGTTGACTGCATAGGAATCGCAAAGGAGGGCCGAGGTATGGGTGGCCGTCAGTTCTTCGACGCTGCCGTAGCCGAGCATTTTAGCCATGGCCGGATTGATCTGCAGGAAGGTGCCGTCGTATGTGCTCCTGAATACGCCGATATTGATGTTTTCTATAAGTGTCCTGTATTTTTCTTCGCTTTCCTTCAGGGCGTCTTCAGTCTGCTTGAGTTCTACGGGGGGGTGTTGCCTTTTTTTGTCCAGCATATAAAACCTCGAGCGCGGAGTTTCATGTATAGTTTATCGGAACTTTGCCGGTTTAACTTGAAATTAAAAATACATGTGCTAAGTAACTCGCCGGATTGATTGCTAAAGTTTTTCAAACCAGGACCCGATACTTATGTTTGGCGCATCATCCCGGACCGGAGGTCCCTTGAATTCATGGCTTGCATACTGATCATCGACGACGACAAGTTTTTCTGTGAAATGCTTTCGGGCTTTGTCGGGGACCTGGGGCACGCGGTGAGCTGCGCTTACACCATCAAGAAAGGCCTGGAAGCCGCTTCGAAATCCGCTTTCGACATCGTCTATCTCGATGTGGGCATGCCGGACGGGAGCGGCCTGGAACTGCTGCCCAAACTCCTGAAAATGCAGTCCGCCCCCGAGGTCATTATAATGACGGGCGCCGGGGACCCGGACGGGGCGGAATTGGCGATCAGGTGCGGCGCCTGGGACTATATTGAAAAGCCCTCGTCCATAAACATGATCATCCTGCCGCTGCTGAGGGCCCTGCAGTACAGGGAGGAAAAGAAAGCAAAGAAATCGGCCCTCGCCCTCAACCGCGAAGGCATAATAGGGCAGAGCCCCGCCATAATCGACTGTTTTGAAATCCTGTCCAGAGCGGCCGAAGGCGACATGAACGTCCTTATCCAGGGCGAGACCGGGACCGGAAAAGAGCTGTTCGCCTGGGCCATCCATCAGAACAGCCTGAGGGCGGAAAATAGTTTTGTCGTCGTCGACTGCGCCGCCCTGTCGGAATCGCTTGTCGAGAGCATCCTGTTCGGCCACGAGAAAGGCGCATTCACCGGGGCCGCAATGTCCAAGGAGGGCCTGATAAGCCAGGCCGACAACGGCACGTTGTTCCTCGATGAAATAGGCGAGCTGCCGCTGAACGTCCAGAAGGCGTTCCTGCGGGTCCTGCAGGAAAAGAAATTTCGCCCCGTGGGCGGGAAAAGCGAGAAGAAAAGCAATTTCAGACTGGTGGCTGCGACAAACAGGGACCTGGATGTCATGGCTGCGGCCGGGGAATTCAGGAGCGACCTGCTTTTCCGGATAAGGTCTTGCGTCATCGATTTGCCCCCCCTGAGAGAGCGCCGGGAAGACATCCGCGAATTGGCATTCCACCGCGTCCAGCGCAACTGCACCAGGTACGGGATCCCGTTGAAGGGCTTCTCCCCCGAGTTCCTGCAGGCCCTGGCGGATTATGAATGGCCCGGCAACGTACGGGAGCTTTTCAATATCCTGGACATGGCGTTTGCGAACGCGCGCCACGAGCCCGTGCTTTTCCCCAAGCACCTGCCGACCGATCTGCGGATCAGGATAATCAGGAAATCGGAATTCAGGAAAGGCAATGGTTCCGGCGCCTCATCCGAAGCCCCGGACGGGCTTCCCAAATTTCAGGACTTCAGGAAGGATTCGGTGATGGAATCGGAGCGCCGTTACCTTCTAAACCTGGCAAACCTCGCCGGCAACGACGTCTCCAAGGCGAGCCGGATTTCCGGTCTTTCCCGCTCAAGGCTGTACGCCCTCTTCCAGAAGCACAACCTGAAACAGGGCGGCGGCAATCCTGATTGTCAGGACTGATCCTGTTTTACAGGACGATTTGATCCCTTCATAAACCCCCTTCTTCCCGGCATCCTCAATTGGATTATGGAAAACCCCCTTTGATTATCAGCGCTTTAGCAAACAGACAATTGTTGGTACGCATCTTGATTGGTAAAGGTCAGATAAAACAGAGGAGGTCATTATGAAGAAAAGATCACTTGGTTTCAAATTGCTGTTCGGCGGGACAGCCGTTGTCCTTATACCCCTTGTGGTGGTGGGCTGGCTTGCCGCTTCCAAATCGCAGGATGCGTTGAGGTCGGGAGCGGTGGAGCAAGCCGGCTTGATAGCTAAAAACCTGAGCGAGGTTGTAAGCATAGCTATCCAGGAGGAAATTAAAATTGCTTCCGAGTGGTCCGTGAAAAGCACCGTGATCGAGGCCGCGGCCAGGGCCTCCAGGGGAGAGGATAAGTTCGACGAGGTGCGCGGAGATCTCGCCCGGACGATGAAAAAGATCGGAAAGGATTACGAGGTAATCGCCATCACGGACAAGAACGGGGTTATAGTTGTTGACGGAGTGGAAGGGAAATCGAAGGGGTTGAATGTATCCGACCGGGACTATTTCAAGGAGGCCAAAACCGGCAAAACGAATGTCGGCGCGGTGACCAAATCGAAATTGTCCGGCAAGCCGGTCGTCCCCGTAGCCGCCCCGATTCACTCGGGTTCCGGTGAGTTCCTGGGGATATATATGTCAATTATGAATATAGATTTTATGTCTGAGAAACTGGCCGATATGAAAATCGGGAAGACGGGATATGCCTTCATGGTCGACAAGACCGGACTCATGATAGCGCATCCGAAAAAAGAGTTCATTCTCGATCTGAATATCTCCAAGCTCAAGGGGATGGAGGAAATCAGCTCCAAGATGATGGCGCAGCAGGCCGGGACCGAACACTATGTCTTTCAGAATGTCGCCAAAATTTCCGGTTATGCCCCCGTGGAAATCACAGGCTGGAGCGTGGGAGTGACCCAGGACGAAAAGGAATTCCTGGCGGCCGCCCACACGCTTCGCAATGTCATCTTGATCATAGGGGTCATCTTCCTGGGGGTGACGATAGTCCTGGTCATCATGTTCTCCCGCAGCATCTCCAAGCCCATCGACAGGGCGGTGCAGGGCCTTAACGACGCCTCGGAACAGGTGGCGGCTGCTTCCCACCAGGTCGCCCAGTCAAGCCAGTCCCTTGCCGAAGGCGCTTCCGAATCCGCATCTTCCCTCGAGGAGACATCCGCGTCCCTGGAAGAGATGGCTGCCATGACAAAAAACAATGCGGACCATGCCTCGGAGGCAAACGCCCTGATGGGTTCAGCAAAATCAATCATCGATAAAGTCGACAAGCACATGGCCGAAATGGCCGGCGCCATAACTGAGATCACCAAGACCAGCGAGGAAACCGGCAAGATCATCAAGACCATAGATGAAATAGCTTTCCAGACAAACCTGCTTGCCCTCAACGCCGCGGTTGAAGCGGCCCGGGCCGGCGAGGCGGGGGCCGGGTTCGCGGTTGTCGCCGACGAGGTCCGCAGCCTTGCACTGCGCGCGGCAGAAGCGGCAAAGACAACCAACAGCCTCATTGAAAACACGGTCAAATCCATCAGGAACGGCAATGAGCTGACCAGGCTCACCCAGCAGGCATTTGCGGAAAATATCGATATTTCAGCCAAGGTCGGCCAACTCGTCAATGAAATCGCCGCAGCCAGCTCGGAACAGTCCCAGGGCATCGACCAGATCAGCAAGGCCGTGGGCGAACTGGACAAGGTCACCCAGCAGAATGCCGCCAACGCGGAAGAGTCGGCCAGCGCTTCGGAAGAGATGACCGCCCAGGCAAATCAAATGAAGACAATAGTGCTGGACATGAGACTGCTGGTCCATGGAGGCGACGGGAATTCCAACGGGTATCATCATAAGGAAATTACCTCCGGGCCGGCGCGGGGACTGAAAAAAGCCCTTGCCCTTTTGCCCGGCAAGAAGAAAGCGGGACAGGCCCCCGGCAAGGTGATAGGCGCGAACGACAAGATCCCCATGGATGATGATTTCTCTGAATGGTAAACTCCAGGCTGCCGTCAGAGGGGACCGACATGCGGCCGCTTTTTTCGAGCGGCGGGCCCCTCTGGCGGAAAGCCGAGGGTTAAGCCGGTCGACCCCGGAAGCGCAAAAAAAACCCGGGAACAATTTAAAATATAAGTTTTAGTGTTTCTATGCATAAAAAACAGGGGAGTTTCGGTAAAAAGAAATTACTTCCAGCAAAGGCATAGCCAATGACAATATCGCCCTATCAGATAGACGGCATTCTGAAGTTTTACAGCAGGATCAATGGAGCTTCAGAAAGGCGCTCCGGTCCCGATGCCTCCCGGGACGGGGATTATGACCGGGTGACATTGTCGTCTCCTGACAAGAAAACAGTCGTGTACAACAAAATTTCCGAAACTCTCCTCGACATGATCATCAAGAGTGCGGCAAAAGAAACCGACGCCGCCGAATAAGCCGGTATAGTATGCTGCAGTCAAGCCAATTACAGAACGGGATTAACGTCCTGGTCGTCGATGATGAACGGGAATCCAGGCAGTTGATAATCGAGACCCTGGGCCTGGTGGGCAACTTCCGGATACTGGAGGCGTCCAACGGCCTGGAAGCTTTGGGCATCCTCGAGGAGAACCCCTGCGACCTGGTGATCACTGACGTGCAAATGCCGGAAATGAACGGCGTGGAGCTCCTGACCCGGGTCCTGGAAATCGATCCGCTCATCCGGGTCATAATGATAACGGGGATTACAACTCTCGACGTGTGCGTTTCCGCCATGAAATTCGGCGCCGTCGATTACCTTACCAAACCGTTCAGCATCAGCGACCTCATTTACAAGGTCAATGTATACCTCAGGGAAAAATTCATCCTTTCCGAGCACAAGTCGGAAATAAAATCCGATAAAAAAATTATCAACTCCGTGAAGGAGCTCTCCGTCAGGGATTATATCTTCGACCTGGTGGAAGGCGCGGGCGGGAGCAACGAGCAGATATTCCAGGAAATCGTCAATGCCGCACAGCGGATCGCCAAGGCCGACATCTGCTCATTCCTGCTGTTCGATGCCGAAGCGGGCAAATTCAGTCCCCGGCTGACAAAGCACAACTCGGGGCCGGTCCGGATCGACGCGGTCATTGAAGCCTCCAAAAGCATCCTGATCGATGCGGCCGTGAACAGCAGGCCTGTCCTGCTGGACCATTTCGGATTTCCGGAAGTTCCGGGCTTCATAATAGCCGTGCCGCTGCACATAAGAAAAAGGGTCTTCGGCTTCCTCCTGCTTTTCAGGGGCAAGATGTCGATCAATTTTTCGGGCGCCGAACTGAAGTACCTGGAGAGCCTTGCCCGGCGCTCTTCATTGAACATCGAGAACAATATCCTTTATGAAAGCACGTATTCAAATATAATGGGCATACTCCAGTCCCTCGCCGCTTCGATCCAGGCAAGGGACCAGTACACGGAGGCCCATTCCATCAGGGTGAAGACAATTGCCCTGGCAATGGCCGATGCAATGGGATGCAGCTCCTATGAGATCGAATCAATAAACGTCGCCGGCATGCTGCACGATATAGGCAAGATCGCCACCCCCGACAATATCCTGCTCAAGACGGGGAGGCTGGACGCGGAGGAATTTGCAATTATCAAAAAGCACCCCGAAACAGGGGAGGCAATAATCAGGCCCGTCCTGCTGCTCGATAATGAAAGCCATATCATCCGGCACCATCATGAAAGATGGGACGGGAGCGGTTACCCCGACGGCCTGGCCGGCAACGATATCCCGCTCGCGTCCAGGGTCCTGGCCGTGGCCGATTCGTTTGATGCCATGGTCAACAACCGGCCTTACCGCACGGCGATGGGCGTTGATATGGCCCTTTACGAACTCAGGGCCAACAGGTGGACCCAGTTCGACGGCAACATAGTCGACGTGTTCCTGGATATAAAAGACGAAATATTCAATCCGTCCGACCGGATCACAATCTGAGCCGGTCCTCTCCTGACGCTGCATCCTCTCTCACCAAACAAGAATGATTGTGCAACTATCGCTGGACAACGCCGGGTAAAAAGAATATATTCACCCGCAATAACGCAGGTTCCCGGAGACCATGACCGAACCGTTCCTCAGAACAAGCCTCAAGGCGTACGGTACGCCGGATAAAAGGGAATTCGAAAGATATGCTGTCGAAGCGCCCGTAAAAGTCCAGTATCCAAGCGCCCTCGAATGCGCGGAACTCCTCTTGAGAAGCATCAATATTTCAGCCGGGGGCATTTTCCTGTCGGAGAGCCGGCCGGATATGGAGGGGAAAACACTGGGCCTGGAAATCGAATTGCCCCTTTATAAGAAAGGCGAGGCCGGCGAAGCTGGAAAGATGATTGTTATCAAAACAACCGGGTCGGTTGTCAGGTCGGGGCCCGAAGGAGCGGCAATCAGGTTCAACAAAGACCTTGACATCAGCCTCCAGCCGGAAGAATTCAGCAGGATGAAAGAATGACCCCTGAAGGCTTGCCGCCGTCGGGACAGTCAGGTTTCTTCGATAAATGGAAAAAGGGCGGTTGGTCAATCCAGCCGCCCTTTTTGTTTTCACTCCGGCATTGATCGACAGGAACTTTACAGGGCCAATCTTATTTCCACCCGCGTCTCGCCGCTTGCCGTGGAGAAGGTCCAGGCTTCGACCGCTTTGCGGATGCATGGGGCCGCGCTGCCCGCGCCGGAAATTATCTTCACCTCCTTCACGCTGCCGTCAGCCGCAATTTTCAGGGACAGCACAAGCTTGCCGGACAACTGCCCGCAGGGGCCGAGCTGCCTTGCCTGCTGTTGGAGCGATTTGAGGACTTCCTGCCTGGAGAGGGGGCCCTTCACTTTCAGAACATCTATCCGGGCATCCTTTTCCTTTTTCCCCTGGTCTTTGATTTCTTGTCCGGCGCTTGAATATCCGCCTGCCATTTCATAGACGGTGTCCGTCCGGTAAGGTTCATGCCGGGACGCCTTGGCCTTCAGGGGGGCGCCCGCCGGGTAAGCGCTTGCCGGGGCGTACGCCAGCTGGGCCTGGCCCACCGCGTAATTGGAAACGCCCTGGGGAAGCGGAAGGGGCTGCTTGACCGTGGCCGGCTTGCCCTCTTTGTTGCGGATTTGATTGTCGACCGCCACGAAAGATGTATATGCCGTCAGCAGGTTGTAATCGAGGCCCAGGGACGTGATCTCCTGCACTCGCTTGTCGCTTGATCCGGAAGGCGTGCGGAGGTTATTGTAATCGCCCAGCACGGCAATCCGGTGGCGGGCCCAGAGATAGCGCAGGGCCGAATTTTTCTCCGCCGTGTCCGCTTTCGACACGTCTATGGTGCGGTTGAATGCGCCCGTTCCTGAAATCCCCGCGATATTTATCTTTCCCGTGCGGCTGCCCTTCCATTTCCCGAAAACGATCACCGGCCTTTCCGCAAGCACGTCGGGAACGGTGGGGGGTTCGACATCATAAGCCTTGAACTTGCCGAAATCGACTTTTACGTTCGTGAGCACCGGCGACTGGATCATGGACCGGAATTTATCCGCCTGCGCCGGCGCCTCATCCGGCTTCGTAATTACAAACGACTCGCCCATTCCGACCCGGGCCATTCCCTCGATCAGGTGCCTGTTGACGCTGGTGCCGATGCCGAACGCGAACATGTTGGCGCTGCCGAGTCCGGCGCGGATGAGGTCGAAGGTTTCGGCTTCCACCGATACGTACCCGTCCGTCGCGATAACTACCGTCCGGGAGTACCCTTCAGGCTTGGGTATCTGCAGTGCCCTTTTCATCGCGGGCAGCAGTTCGGTCCCGCCCCCGCCCGTC